>NZ_RSCK01000039.1:0-60610 GCF_003991895.1 Chroococcidiopsis cubana SAG 39.79 | reverse complement strand
GCTCTGCTATTTCCAGAATTTTTAGCCCAAAGCGCTTCTTAGTATTTCATTATGCTTTTATTAGATGCGTTTGCCCTGGATTACTGCCCTTCATTGCACTAACTACGCTAATTTAGGAGCTTACCCAGCTACGAATGGTCCAGGCGCTCCCGCGATCCTCACAGGTTGCAGCATTACGGGAGTCTATGCGATCGAGCATCCCTTCTATGAAGTCTACTGTACGTTCACGAACCTCGTTCCCAATGGTCCGGCTCGGGGTGCTGGTCGTGCTGAGGCAATATTCCTCATCGAGCGTATGGTCGATCTCTTCGCACAGCGTATTGGTATAGATCCTGCTGAAGTACGCCGTAAAAATATGGTTGCTGCCGATCGGTTTCCCTATAAAAACGGTCTGGGCTGGACTTATGACTCTGGCAACTATGAGGTAGCGCTCGATAAAGCTCTGGCGACGATCGATTACAACAACGTCGCACAACGGAAGGCGGAAGCTAGAACGCGCGGCAAACGTCTCGGAGTTGGAATTGGTTCATATGTAGCGATCGCAGGTGTTGGTCCCTGTCCCCTAATGGCTAGAGATATAGGTTTGAATGGGAGTACCTGGGGAAGCGCGCATATCCGCGTTCACCCAACGGGTGATATCACTCTTATTACTGGCGCACAACCTCACGGTCAGGGACAAGTGACATCTTTTTCTCAAATTATCGCTGAGGAGCTTGGTGTTGACTTAGAGCAAATTGAAGTGCTGCACTCCGATACTAAGGGTACTATCTATGCACAAGGAAGCTATGGTTCGCGCTCCTTCAGCGTGGAAGGAGCGACAGTGTATAAAGCTACCCAAAAGATCGACGAGAAAGCACGTCAAATGGCAGCACATATCTTCAAAGTGGCAGAGTCAGAGGTGGTAGCCGATCGAGGTAAATTTTATGTTAAAGGTGCGCCCGAGCAGTTCAAAACTTTAAAGGAGATTGCGCTGGCGCTTTGGTACGCTTGGGATTTACCAGCGGGTATGGAGCCTGGTTTGGAAGCGATCGCCTACTTCGATCCACCAGATTTTAATTATCCTTTCGGCACTCACATTGCCTTAGTCGAAATTGACGAACAAACTGGTCAGGTTGAAGTCGTTCGTTATGTAGCGGTAGATGACTTCGGGAATGTGGGAAACCCGATGATTGTAGATGGTCAAACACACGGTAATATCCATTTTGGGATCAGTCAAGCCCTGTTTGAGGAGGCTGTATACGATCGCGACGGACGAATTCTGACGGACGAATTTACGACATACGCGATCGCTAAAGCTTCGCAGTTACCAGAGTTTGAACTCGATCGCACTGTCACGCCTACTCCTCATAACCCGCTGGGAGCGAAAGGTGCAGGTGATGTCAGCATTACGGCTGTACCTCCGGCGATCGTCAACGCTGTTTGTAACGCTCTTTCCGACTTGGGGGTCACTCACATCGATATGCCTGTAACGCCGGAAAAAGTTTGGCGGGTGATGCGTGAAACTCCCAGGAATAATGACTCTTGAGTAGGGCGATCGCGAGATCGTTAGTTGTGGGTTACGGACAGAATGCTCCTCTACTCCCACTTGATTTTTTCTACTAACGCAGAACAACTGATAATGGATAAAGTCACATGATTCCAGTTGAATTTGACTACGCTGCACCTGAAACTCTGGAAGCTGCGGTAAATCTGCTAAAAGAGAACGAAGGAACAGAGATTCTTGCCGGGGGTCACAGCTTACTGAGAGAAATGAAGCTAGGTCGAGTTTCCCCCTTACTACTAGTAGATTTAGGGAAAATTCAAGGTTTGCAAGGGATTGGACTCAATCGCGATCCGAACGGTGTCGTCCAAATTGGTGTCATGACTACCTATGCCCAAACCGCTAATGCTCTCAAGGTCAAGGAAAACTATCGCGCTCTGGCTGAAGCAGCGTTGAGCATTGGAGATGCTCAGATCCGCAATTGGGGCAGAATCGGTGACATCTTTGCCTATCATGACTTAGCCTGCGATCTACCTGCCGCTGCTTTGGTTCTAGAAGCAACGTTCAACACGATTAGTCCAAGCAGTCATCGTGCGATTCCGGCTGAAGAGTTCATCAACGCCTCTTTCAATATGGGGCTGGAGCCTGGTGAAATCGTCACTTCGATCGATCTGCCACCCTATGTTACCGGAACTAATAGTGCCTACGAAAAGTTCCAGCACCCAGCCAGTGGCTATACCATTTGTGGCATTGCGACCTCGATTAGGCGATCGTCCAGCGGTATTGTGAGTAAATGCCGTGTGGCTGTTACTGGCGCTCATGCTCGTGCTATCCGTCTGCGTCAGGTCGAGGCAGCACTGGAGGGCAAAGCACCGACAACAAAAAACATTGCGGCTGCGGCTAATCTGGCGACAGAAAGCGTGTCTATCAGCCAGGAAGCTAGCAAAGAACTGAATAGCCTTTCTAACAACTACGTCTCGGCAGAGTATCGCACTCACCTCATGGGTGTGCTTACTGCTCGATCGCTCACTCGCGCTACCGAACGTGTCGAGATTCGCAGTTATATTTGATTTGCAACCGGGAAATGCGATCGCAGTCTTTTCACTATTACTTTATCATCTCTAAACCCATTTGCATCTGTAAGCAGAGAAACTAAAGTAGCTGTAGGAAAATGTCTATAAACTAGTGCCTGCAACTTATGTGCTGGGAATACATTGATATCATTATGTTTAGGAGGTAATGTTGGAAACGAAATTCAGTAGTTTTGTACCAAATCCGTTAGTTAGTATTCTTATTAATAACTATAATTACGGTCAGTTTTTAGGAGAGGCGATTGACAGCGCCCTTAACCAAACTTATTCTAACGTTGAGGTAATTGTAGTTGATGATGGTTCTACTGATAATTCTCCTAATGTAATTTCTGGATACGGCGATCGAATTATTTCAATTTTCAAAGAAAATGGCGGACAAGCTTCTGCTTTTAATGCAGGATTTCTTGCTAGCAAAGGTGAAATTATTTGCATTTTAGACTCCGATGATGCTTTTGACCGAACGAAGATAGAAAAAATTCTAGAAATTTTTCAACTAAATTCAGATATTGGTTGGTGTTATCACCCTCTCAAGTTGCTTGATTACAGTAAAAATACGGTTATAAGAAGCGATCCTGATGGCATTTCTAGCCACAAAGTAGACTTTAGACAACAGGTACGGCAAGGAAAATTACCATATTTTGTTCCTGCAACATCAGGACTTTGTTTTCAACGATCGCTGCTTCAACAACTCTTACCAATGCCAGTTGCTCAAAAGATCTCCTTAGGAGATCATTACATCAAATTTACAGCTTTAGCATTGTCGTCTGGATACTTTCTAAATGAGAACTTAGCTATTCAGAAGGTTCATGAGAATAATGCTTTTACCTTAGATTTTTTTCATGGTAATAAGAAACAAGTTGAAGCCAGAATTTTAACTTTAACTGCTTACTGGATGCGAAATAAATTTCCAGTTACGATCGATTTTGCCAATAAGATTTTTGGCATTGGTCTGGGTATATATTGGCAAACAGGTGGCATTGAGCCAGGGTATAAGTCCTCGATCGAGGAATACTTGTCTAATACTTCCGTAATAGAAAAGATTGAAATCTACTTGCGGGCATATTATCATGCAAATCCACTCTTTCTAAGCATTCGACGTTTTCGGTTGCTCCGCGATCTGCAACGAGTCAAAATAATCGCAGATGCAGAAGAACATTCGACTGCTACCACACCCATCTAACATTGTGGGAGTTCTGAAATAAACATTTCCTACGCTAATGAAGCAATTATCTTAGATGATCGACGAGTGAAGCGATCGCTCGTTGTATCACTTCATTCAACAAACCAGAGATTTTTGACTATTTAGATTCTTTGAGTATTTTTCTCGAAAACACTAATCTTTTGGTGGATGAGCGGTGAGCCAGTGCCTACAGTACACTTCATTAATCATACCTACATTTCACCGATATGGAAGACACTTTGTTCAACCGTACTTTTCGGGACAGCCAGGGCGAGATTGTTATTGCTCAAAAGCCCAATCTGCCGATTCTGGTCTGGCTAGCAGCAACTTTACTCAATTTGATTCCCACGACTGGCAACATCCACACAGGGCTAGACGCACTCGCCTTTGGCTCCTTGTTCACTTGGGCGTGGCTGGAACTGTTCCAAGGTGTTAACTACTTCCGGCGGGCGTTAGGATTGATCGTGCTAATAGGCGCGATCGCCTCTAGACTTTCCTGGTCGTAACGGGTTCACCATGCCAAAACTGTAATACTTACATCGATCGCCTTCATGCTCGCATTCCGCCATTCATGTTGAGAATTGACTTGTTGTTTGCATTGAAGCTGTTCGCAGCACTCGGTTCTGGACTGGTAGCAGGAGTTTTCTTCGCCTTCTCGACTTTCGTAATGCTTGCTCTGGCTCGAATTCCGTCTGCACAGGGAATTGCTGCCATGCAATCCATCAATATTACGGTCATCAATCTGTGGTTTATGACCGCATTCCTCGGAACAGGTGCAGTTTGCATATTTCTGGCTATTGCTGCGTTATTCAATTGGCATCAAACTGGTGCTGCCTACCTGCTTGTTGGTAGTCTGCTCTACCTTGTCGGCACTTTTCTAGTTACGATCGCCTTCAACGTACCGTTGAACGATGCACTAGCGATCGTTAAACCAGACAGTTCTGAAGGTGCAAATCTATGGAATAAATACCTGAGCGATTGGACGCTTTGGAACCACATTCGGACGATCGCGGCACTGGCAGCAGCAGCATTATTTACGCTCGCGCTGTGCGATCGCACAATGTAATATCGGGCTGTGGATCGCATTAGGTTTTAGGATAAAGCTGTAACTTTTGGGTGGCGATCTCTAGCTGCACTGGAGTGTTAACCGCTAAATAAGTGTTTGTGGGAGTCCGCGCCACAATCTCACGACCGCTAGGTGTATGGAGGACGTAGCGATATTCGCGTCCGAGGAACTGGCGATCGCGAATTAAAATTTGACTGGTAGGAACGGGGGTGAGAACGATCTCTTCTTGGCGCACCATCAGATCGACGGCATCCCGCCGATCGCAATTGCCAGTTAGGGTAATAGGGATAGTGCCGATTTCTGTCTGCCACACGTCACCTTGACGCTGAGCTGGAATTAAATTGGCTTGGGTGACAAACTCAGCAACAAACCGCGATGCTGGTTGCTGATATAGGTACTCTGGCGTATCAATTTGCTCCAGATAACCATTACACATGACTGCAATCCGATCGGCGATTGATAGCGCTTCTTCGCGATCGTGCGTGACCAGTATCGCTGATACACCCGCAGCTTTGAGGATCGCGCGCAACTCGTGCCGCAACCGCAATCGCACTTGTGCATCTAAATTGCTCAGCGGTTCGTCGAGCAGAATCAGCGCTGGACGCGGAGCAATGGCACGAGCGAGAGCAACACGCTGCTGTTGTCCGCCAGAGAGTTGGTGAGGATAGCGGTTTTCCATGCCAGTCAGATTGACTAAGGCGAGTGCATCTTTCACCTGCTTGGCAGTTTTGGAGGAGCGATCTAAGCCAAACGCAATATTTTGACTCACCGTGAGATGCGGGAACAAGGCGTAGTCTTGAAACACCATCCCCACATTTCGCTGTTCTGGGGGCAACCAATGCCCGTTGCCCGATACCCGCCTCTGGGCAATGTCAATCGTGCCGTTCTGGGGCTGTTCAAATCCAGCAATTAACCGCAGGAGCGTAGTTTTGCCACAACCAGAAGGACCGAGCAACGCTAGTAAATCGCCTGCTGGCAACGACAGGGAAACCTCACAGACGGCGGGTTGAGTCCGGCGGGAAAATTGTCGAGTGACCTGATGCAGACAGAGAAGAGGAGAGGGCATGAAACCAGAAAAGCCAGTATATAAACTTAGACTTGCCTTTATAGTGTAATGGAGTCCTGCAATATATTCTCATCAGGAATTTCATCTTGCTGGACAAATTGTTTCTGATTATCTTTTTGCTTCATTGTGTCCCTATGCCTACGCTTGACTCTCGCCGTCTTTTCAAACGTTCCTGGAATGGCTGGACGTTCTTAGTTATAGCGATCGCCCTGCTGATTCTCGCTCCGATTGGAGTGGTACTCAGTAGTGTCTTGACAAACTCCGGCACGGTATGGAACTATCTCCTAGCCACAGTGCTGCCAGACTACATCAGTAGTTCTCTGTGGTTAATGCTGGGGGTTGGGCTGTGTACGGTGGTGATTGGCGTGGGGACAGCGTGGTTGGTGACAATGTGCCGATTTCCCGGACAGCGGCTATTAGAATGGGCGCTACTGCTACCATTAGCTGCTCCAGCTTACGTACTGGCGTATGTATATACAGAAATGTTGGAGTTTTACGGTCCGGTGCAGTTGGCGCTGCGAGACATGTTTGGCTGGACGAGCGTGAATGACTACTGGTTTCCCACCGTTCGATCGCTAGGTGGAGCGATCGCCATTATCAGTCTCGTGCTGTATCCCTACGTTTACTTGCTCAGCCGAGTGGCATTTTTAGAGCAGTCAGTTTGTACGCTGGAAGCAAGTCGGTTGCTGGGATGCAATCCTTGGCGCAGTTTCATGCGAGTCGCATTACCGTTAGCTCGACCAGCGATTGTCGCAGGGGTATCGCTGGTGCTGATGGAAACGCTAAATGATTTTGGAACGGTGCAATATTTTGCTGTGAATACGTTTAGCGTTGGGATTTACCGCACCTGGTTTGGCATGGGCGATCGAATTGCTGCTTCACAGCTGTCGGCGTTGTTATTGGTATTTGTGCTGTTACTAATCGGGCTGGAGCGCTGGTCTCGGCAGCAAACGCGCTATCACCACACGGGACGCTATCAGCGATTGTCTGCGTTTAGGTTGCGGGGATGGCGGGCGATCGCTGCTATTATCGTTTGTGGACTGCCGATCGTGCTGGGTTTTTTGATTCCTGCCGGACGCTTGCTGTACATGGCAACTAGCGATATTACCCACAACTTTAGCCAACGCTTTTGGGAGCTATCTCGCCATAGTTTAATCCTAGCGGCAGTAACGGCAATAGTGGCAGTCTTCGTGTCACCCATCCTAGCGTACGGTCTGCGGCTGAGCGCCAATTGGGGTATGCAGGTAGCAGTCAGAACGGCAACGGTGGGCTATGCAATTCCTGGCGCGGTGATTGCCGTGGGCGTGCTGTTTCCCATTGGGGCGATCGATAATGCGGTAGATGCTGGGATGCGATCGACTTTCGGGATTTCGACTGGCTTGTTGCTCAGCGGCACAATTATAACGCTGGTATTTGCCTATTTGGTGCGATTCTTGGCGGTGTCGTATAACACGGTTGAATCCAGCCTCAGCCGCATTAAACCCAACCTGGATGACGCGGCGCGATCGCTCGGCTGTGGCACAACTCGCACTCTGGTGCAGATTCACGCACCGTTGATGAGTGGTGGCTTACTCACGGCAGCAATTTTAGTGTTTGTCGATGTGATGAAAGAATTGCCTGCGACGCTGATCGTTCGTCCGTTTAACTTTGATACGCTGGCAGTAGAGGTCTATCGGCTGGCAGCAGATGAGCGTTTGGCAGAGGCAGCTGCACCCGCCTTGGCAATTGTTGCTGTTGGGTTTATTCCTGTGATTGCTTTAAGTCGGCAGATTACCCGTACTAGACCGGAGGAAATTGACTACAGGTAGTTCTTTTGACACGAGATCGTGGTATATTCCTCTCTAATGCAAAAACTTATCATTAGCAGACTATCTGCGCTCGAAAAGGCGTTTTGTTAAACGCCAGATCGTGTCTTGACTAAATAGTGCTGAATCGATTTTCGAGTAGCACGTAGTTCCCTGGTCTTAGTTAATTAATGTGGTTAGTGAGTTATGAACTTAGGTAAGGTAAAAGTCTGGGTAGGTGTGGGTGCTTACGTTCTTTCAGGCGCGGTAGCGATCGCGGCAACCGATCGTGCCGTAGAAGCAGCTGCGGAAAGGGCGATCGAAATACCCGATCGCGCTTCAGTAATGCAGATAGCCCAAGGTGGCGAAGGTGGCGAAGGTGGCGAAGGTGGCGAAGGTAGTACCCCTGCCAAGCCTTCTACAACTACCCCTAGCCAGGGTGGTGAAGGCGGTGAAGGTGGCGAAGGCGGTGAAGGTGGTAGTCCTGCCAAGCCCCCCACTACTTTTACTCCCAGACAGGGTGGTGAAGGTAGTACCCCTGCCAAGCCTCCTGCTACTACCCCTAGCCAGGGTGGTGAAGGTGGTGAAGGCGGCGAAGCAGGAACATCATTCAAAGATAAGCTCAGTGGTAAGCAACTGTTAAATGCCTTGCAGAATGGTGGATATGTCATTTACTTCCGACATGCCCAAACTGAAAAGGATTATGCCGACCAAGTGTCTGCAAAAATGGGAGATTGTTCGACTCAGCGGATGCTAAGTGAAGTTGGCTGGCAGCAGTCGCGAACCATCGGTCAAGCCTTTGAAGCGTTGAAGATTCCTGTGGGTCAAGTTTACTCTAGCGAGTATTGCCGTGCTTGGCAGACAGCAGATATTGCGTTTGGTCGCACTGAAAAGAGAGCAGCCTTAAATTTTCCACCTGCTGAAGATTACACCGAAGCCCAGAAAGCCCAGATGCGGACTGCGGTGATGCCATTCCTCACGACTACGCCTGCTGACGGAACCAATACAGTAGTTGTGGGTCACGACGACGTGTTTGATGCGGCAACAGGAATTTATCCAGAGCCTCAAGGTGTCGCATACATTGTGAAGCCAGATGGCAAGGGGAAGTTTGAGATTGTCGCTAATATGTTGCCTGAAGAATGGGCAAAAATGGCACAATAAATCAGTTATCAGTTATCAGTTATCAGGGCAATTGGTAATTGGTAATTGGTAATTTGGCTGGTGGTTGACAATTATCAGGGAGCAGGGGTCGAGAGTTGGGAAATTTTGAATTGCTCTCCTTGTCTCCCTTATCCTTTCCCTAACTCCTCACTCCTTCTTACAGCATTGCGATCGCCATGATTCTGTGTATTGGCAATATTCTTAACCCTACAGAGCTAGAAACGACGATCGCCAAACTGGAGATGGCTGAGTTCGTGGACGGTAAAGCTACAGCTGGCTGGCACGCACGCCAGGTCAAACACAATACCCAACTCCCCCAGGGATCGCCAGCACTGGCGATCGTGCGAGATATCATCGATGCAGCTTTACAGCGGCACGCCTTATTCCAAATGGCGGTGCGTCCCTATATCGTTCGTCCGGTAACTATCAGTCGCTACGATATCGGCATGTCTTACGGCACTCATATTGATAATGCGCTGATGTACGATCCTTTCATGCGATCGGACGTATCAATGACAATATTTCTCAGTGACCCCACCACTTACGAAGGGGGAGAACTGATAATAGAGAGTACCCAGGGAGAGGTAGCATTTAAGTTGCCGGCGGGGTCGGCGATCGTTTATCCTTCATCAACGTTGCACCGCGTGGAAGCCGTGACTCAAGGCGTGCGCCTAGCAGCAGTAACTTGGATTCAAAGTTTGGTACGCGATCCTCAGCAGCGAGAAATTTTGTTCGATCTCGATACGGCACGTCAAACGCTGTTTGAAGCCTCCGGCAAAACGCCCGTATTCGATTTAATTTCTAAAAGCCATGCCAATCTTTTGCGCCAGTGGACGGAGTTTTGAGCTAATGCAAAAAATTTTTAAAAGTCTGTACCTATTAATGACATTATTATTATTAAATCAAAATTGCGATCGCGAGAACGTAAGCTAGAAGGATTTATGAGCAAGATGACTCGTCGCACCTTTTTGGGTGCTAGTGCTGGTGCTGCGGCAACTGTGACAATCGGGACGTGGGGGCTGGGAGTGTCAGCCCAAACAGGTGGTAATCGAGTAGTCAATCTCTATTCAGCACGTCATTACGATGCAGATAGTGAAATCTATCAAGCTTTTGCAGATGCCACGGGAATTCAGGTGAACCTAATTGAAGGCGAAGCCGATCCGCTGATCGAGCGGATTAGAAGT
Organism: Chroococcidiopsis cubana SAG 39.79; assembly: GCF_003991895.1. NCBI lineage: Bacteria > Bacillati > Cyanobacteriota > Cyanophyceae > Chroococcidiopsidales > Chroococcidiopsidaceae > Chroococcidiopsis > Chroococcidiopsis cubana. The sequence continues at coordinate 50,598 of NZ_RSCK01000039.1, read as the reverse complement.
GAGGGAGCCAATAGTCCAGCAGATGTTTTGGTGACGGTTGATGCAGGGCGTTTGTGGCGGGCAGAACAAGCAGGGCTGTTTCAACCTGTCAAATCGGCGCTCTTGACCAAGGCTATTCCCAAAAACCTGCGTCATCCCGATGGTCTGTGGTTTGGCTTCTCGAAGCGGGCGCGGGTGATTATGTATGACAAAACTAAGGTAAAACCAGCAGACCTGTCCACATACGAAGACTTGACAAACCCAAAATGGCGCGGTCAAATTTTAGTACGACCATCCAATAATGTTTACAACCAATCCTTAGTAGGTTCGATTTTAGCGGCTAATGGTGAGTCCAAAACGGAAGCTTGGGTACGGGGGCTAGTAGCAAACTTTGCTCGTCCAGCTCAAGGCAACGATGTCGGACAAATTCAAGCCTGCGCTGCTGGGGTGGGGAGCTTAGCAATTTGCAATACCTATTACCTAGCACGAATTGCAGCTTCCGATAAACCTGCCGATCGCGCCGTTGCTGAAAAAATTGGCGTGTTTTTCCCCAACCAAAAGGGTCGCGGCACTCACGTCAATATTAGCGGTGGTGGATTGGTCAAGACCTCTCCCAACAAAGAAAACGCAATTAAATTCCTCGAATTTCTGGCAAGTTCTCGCGCTCAGGAAATTTTTGCCAAAAGTAATCACGAATATCCAGTCGTAGCAGGTGTAGCAGTCGATCCGATTTTGGCAAGCTACGGAAAATTTAAGGAAGATTCGCTCAATGCGGCTGTGTTTGGTCGCAATGGTGCAACAGCTCTACAAATTATGGATCGAGCTGGGTGGAAATAACGCGGGTAGCTTTGTAGGGACGCACAGCTGTGCGTCCCTACAGATCGTCTGTTTTACCAATTGCAAACCGCTATCAATCAATCTGTACAAAAAGAAATCTGCTTGTCGTTAACCGAAACAAGTTTATCCAATCGAATTTCTATACCATTATTCATCCTCAGAAAATCAGCTTGGTTTGCAGCATAAACATCCACAATCAGACCTTCAATTTCAACTGATTCACCAGCTGCATTACGATATACAATCCGACATGATTGGCGCAAGGTTGCTAATGCTTCTAGCTCATCGTGAAACCCGCAATCAATAAGAATATATTTGTCCACGATCCTTTGATTATATGGCGTACGAGTTAAAGGTTTAGCTAGGGGTTGAAATGCTAAGTCGGTTAACGATGTAACTTGGGGTCTTTTCTTTCAGTGTTAGATTACTTCGGGTGTAAGTATGGTCGGCAAACAATAGCCATCAATCCGTACAATACTTCTCAAATGTATAGCTGCTATGGGGTTTTAGTCGCTAAAACATTAAACAACAGAACTCATGTTTATGTCTGTGGATTAGTTTTAGACTGTGCCACAAACGCTGCCATCAACATTTTAAAACTAAATACCCAGGGGCGCTAGGAATCTCAAGCCGATGGAGAGGAAACCTTTACTCTGCTTGCAGCAAACCTGGTACAAGTTCTCGATGTGAAGTAGGAATCCCCCGCGCGATTCGGTGGGAGCGTCAACAAAAAGAATACATGACTCATGCTGCAATGCATATGTTAATTTAACCGGTCATGGCAATTAACTACTAACTAACGGATTTCAACATTTCTGGTAATCTCAGAATATAAGTAAAGCAGCAGGGTCAGTGTAGTATTGGTATGAACTTTGACCAAGCACTTGAAATAACCAACAAAGTTGTGTTTGCCCAGTGGGGCAGACACCTGAGTGACGTGGAAACTGCTATTCTCATAGGTGCTTGGCAAAGTCAGACCTACGAGCAGACGGCTGAGGCTGCGGGTTATTCTGTCAGTTACTTGACACGCGATGTCGGTCCCAAATTCTGGAAGCTCTTGAGCAAAGCTTTAGGAGAAAATGTCAGTAAAACTAACTTTCGCGCTGCCTTAGAGCGTCAGTGGCGCGAGTCGATGCATGAATCTCAGGGACAAAAAGGAAGAGAGGTGCAAAGTGCATCCATTAGCCCCAAGCCTGACTTTTTAGAATTTCCTGACGGACCAGTACCGCTTGATTCTCTGTTTTACATCGAGCGTCCGCCGATTGAAGAACTTGCCTATACCCAAATTAGCAAACCTGGAAGCTTACTGCGACTTAAAGCTCCCAGGCAGATGGGAAAAACATCCTTGATGCATAGAATTTTGGCTCATGCCAAACAGCAGGGGTTCCACACCGTGCTGTTAAGCTTGCAACGGGCAGACAATAGCATTTTCACGTCCTTAGATAAATTCTTACGCTGGTTGTGTGCGAATGTTAGTCGTCAGTTGAATTTAGAGCCGAGGCTGGATGACTATTGGGATGAGGATATTGGCAGTAAAGTCAGCTGCTCGATATATTTCCAAGAATTTTTACTGGCAGAGATTGACTCTCCAATGGTTTTGGCTTTGGATGAAGTCAATCGAATTTTCGAGTATCCTGAAATCTCTAGCGATTTCCTACCACTGCTGCGCTCCTGGTATGAAGATGCCTCGGAATTAGAAATCTGGAAAAAACTCCGACTGGTGGTAGTTCATGCTACGGAAGCTTATATTCCTTTAGATATCAATCAATCTCCTTTTAACGTCGGATTGCCAATTAAATTACCAGAATTTAGTTTGGCGCAAGCGCAGGAGTTGGCAGTACGTCATCGTCTGGATTGGAGTAAGAGCGAGGAGGGGGTGAAAAATCTAGCTCTCTTGCTAGCAATGGTGGGGGGACATCCCTATCTGATCCGCATTGCGCTCTATCATTTGGCACGCCAGGAGCTGAGTCTAAACCAACTCCTACAAACTGCTCCTACAGTTTCTGGAGTCTATAGCGATCGCTTACGGGGTTACCTGGCGAATCTCCAAGAGCATCCCGAACTAGCGACAGCATTCAAGCGAGTCGTAACATCCAATGAACCCGTGCAATTAGAAGCGATCGCTGCCTATAAATTAGAAAGTATGGGGCTAGTCAAGCTGGAGGGAAATTTGGCAACGCCAAGCTGTGAGTTGTATCGATTGTATTTCCGCGAGCAATTAGGCTAAGCCTATGAACGCATACGAATATCAAGTTGGTGGCAGTCTCAAAATGGATGCTCCTAGCTACGTGGAGCGACAGGCTGACGCTGAACTCGATCGTGCTTTGCTCAGAGGCGAGTTTTGTTATGTTTTTAGCTGCCGACAAATGGGCAAGTCTAGCCTGCGGCTAAGAACTCGGCATCGCTTAGAAAAAAGAGGTTTTAGTTGTGCCTCAATCGACATGACGCGGATCGGCAGCGAAAATATTACTCCCGCTCAGTGGTACAAGGGTGTGATGGTCGATCTATTAAGAGGCTTCAATCTCTTTGGCAAAATCAATTTCAAAGCTTGGTGGCAAGAACGAGAAGATTTATCTCTCCTCCAGCGATTCAGCCAGTTTATCGAAGACATTTTGTTAGTCCAAATTAACAACGAGAAAATCTTTATTTTTGTTGATGAAATTGATAGCGTTCTAGGACTTAATTTCCCAACTGAAGATTTTTTTGCCTTGATTCGAGCTTGCTATAACCAGCGAGCGGAGAATCCAGAATACAATCGCCTCACTTGGGCGCTATTTGGGGTAGCAACGCCTTCAGATTTGATTGCCGATCGCCATCGTACCCCATTTAATATTGGTAAATCTATCGATCTGCATGGCTTCGATCTATCAGAAGTACAGCCGCTAGCATCTGGCTTGGAGGATAAGGTAGCCAATCCGATATCTGTACTTAAAGAGATCTTGGCTTGGACGGACGGACAGCCATTTCTGACTCAGAAGCTCTGTCAAATTGTCATTCACGAAAGGATGAGTGGGAGTCAGGACTTACAAAAACCTACAAGTCTAGAAGGCGGAGATCGTTTCAAGTTAGATTACCATCTGCCGATCGTTAATTATCATCTGATCCGCTTTTATTACCAATTCCCACCATTAATTTTAGAAAAGCTGGTCAGAATCCACATTATTGAAAACTGGGAAGCGAAGGACGAGCCAGAGCATTTGAAGACAATCCGCGATCGCTTGCTGCGAAACGAACAGCGTGCTAGTGCTTTGCTGGGCATCTATCAGCAAATTTTACAAGGAGTTGAAATCCCCGTAGATGACTCTCAAGAGCAGATCGAGTTGTTGTTATCGGGTTTGGTTGTCAAGCACCAAGGACAATTGCAAGTCAAGAACCGCATCTATCGAGAAGTATTTAATCAAACTTGGGTAGAAAAACAATTGGCAAAACTGCGCCCCTACTCCCAGGCGTTAGATGCTTGGTTAATTTCACAAAGGCGCGACTCCTCGCGGTTGTTGCGCGGGCAAGCCTTAGTTGAGGCTCAAGCTTGGTCGCAGGGTAAAAGCTTGAGCGAATTGGATTATCAGTTTTTAGCCGCAAGCCAAGAATGCGATCGCCGAGAAGTTGAGACGCGATTGGAAGCAGAACGGACTCAAGAAATAGCAGCGCGATTGCTGCAAGAGCGAAAAGCTGCCAGATTCCAAAAGTTATTTTTAGGCACTTTATGTTTGGTCTTGGCGATCGCTTTAGGATTGGGGCTAGCAACTTTCTTTCAATACCGTTGGTGTGCGGTCGGGCTTCAATCGGCGATGAACTGAGAAAAAATTCTGATAAAATTCAATCATTGCTAATCTTGCAAAGTTCAACCTGCCCGCCTTGAAAGACCTGCATCGTTAGCTGATAACCTTCCATCAACGACATTCCAACGAGTGGTTCTGAATCAGCTTCGTCTACTGGAATTGTTAGCAGCGTGCCATCCCAAATTACGACTGCTTCATAAACGTTGAATACACACTCACTGCCATCTCCAAGAATTGCTCGTCCTCGTCTCTTCCATCTCAATTTCAACTCAGCAATTAAATCGGGAGGCAATGAAAGCCAACCATTAAATCCTGTGTCTACGATCGCATCTTGGGCGAAGACTTTGCCATCAGAGCAGCGAATTGAAAGTGAAATAATCGGTTCAAATTCCTTGTTAACTACTCCAATAATCACATAGTTCTCCGGCTACGCCCACCGAATCGACGGACATAGCGAGAGCCAATGCGGACAATCCAAATTTGAGCATCTGGACGACGAGCTTCGAGGCGATCGCAGGCTACAATCTCACTCGTATCAACTTCAAAGTCTCCGGTTTCAATATCGATAGCTGCAATTTTGCCGTAATTACCTTCCTCGACTTGAGGACGCACCTGAGATTCATAAATCTCATCGCCCCGTCGAGCATACTCTTCTTTGCTGTAGCGGGGTTGTCGCACTGCCATTGGCTTGACCTTTCAATATTACCTTTGCATTTTAACCTGGGCGATCGCCATCTGTGCGATCGCGAAATTGCGTTACAAAAATTCGCTCAAATATTAGCTGTCTGGTTGTAAATAGTTATTATTGCTAGTTTTTTTAGTTCTCTTACCAAAAAAAAACTATAAATTTCGACCTGTTTTTTTAGCATTTGGTATTTTTTTAGCTGAGTTGTAGTTTGATGTTTTACAATTTTATAGAACTTATTAATTGGGTACGTACTTGGCGATCGCGACACACGAACTTTCGCTGGCGATACCCATTCATAACGATCGCTCTCATGGCGATCGCCATTGCCTGCACTAACAGCACTGAAACAAACTTATCCTCAGTCAACGAGTCTTCAAATGAAAGTCAAGTCTTGAAAGTCTGGTGGGATAAAGGCTATACCTTGGAAGAAGATGAAGCGTTGCAACAACTTGTGAGCCGCTGGGAGCAACAAACTGGCAACAAAGTCAAGCTTTCTTTCTATAACAACGACGAACTCTCGCAAAAAGCTCAAAGGGCAATTCAGGCGGGAAGTCCGCCCGATATCTTAATGAATGATAATGCCGATCGGGTGCTAAATCCGCGTTTGGCTTGGGAAGGCAAATTAGCAGATGTCTCCGATGCGATCGCGCCAGTGAAGCAGTTTTATCCCGATACTGTATTAGCCAGTGTTTATTTTTATAACAACCTTAAAAAACAGCGCAGCTATTACGCAATCCCCATTCATCAGGGTATACCTCATATTTTTTACTGGCGCGATCTACTCAAGTTAGCAGGACGGAGCGAGCAGGATATTCCCCAGGATTGGGATGGCTTCTGGAAGTTTTGGCAACAGATGCAGGATACTCTGCAAACCCAACACAATCGGAAGATTTATGGAATCGGCTTTCCGATCTCAGCTGGAGTTGTAGATACCTATGAAATTTTTGAACAAATTTTAGAAGCCTATGACGTTCAAATTCTAGATTCTCAGGGTCAACTGCGCGTTGACGATCCCAAAGTCCGCCAAGGCATTATCAAGTGTATAGATTGGTACACTCAATTTTACAAACAGGGCTATGTACCACCAGAGGCAATCAACTGGCTGAACCCAGACAATAATCGCAGCTTGCTCAATCGCCTGATCGTTATGACTCCCAATAACTCCCTCTCGATTCCTGCTGCTGTGCGCCAACAACCAGACGTTTACCGCTATAAGCTCGGCACAATCGGATATCCTAATAAACCTAGTGGCAAGCCAATGCGTTATTTAGCTCTAGTTAAGCAAGCGGTTGTCCTAGCCGACTCCAAGAACCAGAAGTTAGCCAAGGACTTTCTTGCTTATTTAATCCAACCGGAGATCATCGGAAGTTTTCTCAAAGCTGCGGGAGGGCGTTTTTTGCCAGTCCATAAACTCGTCTGGAAAGACGCATATTGGACAGACACGAGCGATCCTCACATCTCCACTGCTGCCAAGCCAGTCATTCAGGAACAAACGCGCCTGATTGCTACTGCCCAAAACCCTGCCTACAGCCTAGTTCTCAAGGAAAGTATTTGGAGTAAGGCTGTTAATAAAGTTGTTGTCAATGGCGTTGCTCCCGAACAAGCCGCAGATGAAGCGATCGCCCAAATTAAGCAAATTTTCGCTCAATGGCAGTGAGTAAACAGTGACCAGTTACCAGTTACCAGTGACCAGTTCTGACTTACGACTTAAACGTCGCGATCGCTTGAGGTTGAGCCGTTGCTACAAATTTCTGGCATTATTTCTCAGCCTCACAGGTGTTGCTTGCACTCAAAACTCTCAAGAACAAAACTCTAAAGTCAGTGTATCTCCAGCTAGCAGTTCCTCTATTGAGAGTAAAGCGTTAAATATTTGGTGGGATAAAGGCTTTACTTTGGAAGAAGACGAAGCACTGCAACGAGCTGCGAGCCGCTGGGAACAACAAACTGGCAACAAAGTCAAGCTGTCTTTCTATCCCACCGACGAGCTACTACAGAAGGCGCAAAGGGCAATTAGGGCAGGCAAGCCACCCGATATTTTAATGAGTCATCGTGCTGGGGAGGAGCTAAATCCGCGTCTGGCTTGGGAGGGCAAATTAGCAGATATCTCAGAGGCGATCGCACCAGTGAAGCAGCTTTATCCCAATTCGGCACTACAAGCTGTTAATTTTTATAACAATACAGCTAAAAAGCGAAGTTACTATGCCGTGCCAATTTATCAGGCAACTATCCACATCTTCTACTGGCGGGACTTGCTAGAACAAGTAGGTTGGCACGAACGGGATATTCCTAAAGATTGGGATGGCTTTTGGGATTTTTGGTTGCAAGCACAGCGCGATCTGCGGGCAAAGCAAAAGCGGCAGATTTACGGTTTAGGCTTTCCTTTCTCGATGGGAGCGGTGGAAACCTACTTCTTTTTTGAACAGATTTTAGAAGCCTACGATGTCCAAATTCTCAACTCCCAAGGTCAACTGCGCGTAGACGATCCTAAAGTCCGTCAAGGTATTGTTAAGTGCTTAGAGTGGTATGCCAAATTTTACAAACAGGGCTACGTGCCACCAGAGGCAACCACCTGGTCAAATCCAGATAACAATCGCAGCTTGCTCAACCGCGTTGTGCTGACGACACCCAATTTGACGCTTTCAATTGCTGCTGCTGTGCGTCAAGATCCAAATGTCTACCGTTATCATCTGGGTACGATCGAGTTTCCCAATAAACCTAGTGGTAAGCCAATGCGTCTGTTGGTTACACTGAGGCAGGCTGTTGTATTTAACCAGTCCCAGCACCAGAAATTAGCCAAGGACTTTCTCGCTTATTTAATTCGACCAGAGGTAGCTGGAGAATATTTCAAAGCTGCGGGAGGACGTTTTTTGCCAGTCAATCGACAAGTTTGGCAAGACCCTTTCTGGACAGATCCAACAGACCCCCATATCTCGACTGCCATGAAGCAACTGATCCAGGGTCAAACTCGCCCATTCTATCACGTCCAAAATCCCGCTTACACCTTAGTTGTGGCGGAGAATCTTTGGGGCAAAGCTCTCAATCGCATAGTTGTAGACCGCATATCTCCAGAGCAAGCAGCGGATGAAGCGATCGCGCGGATGAAGCAAATTTTCGATCGGTGGCAGCGAATAAACAGTGAATAGGGAGCAGGGAGCAGGGGGGGGAACAAGGGGGACAAGGGGGACAAGGGGGACATTTCCAACGCGGCCTTGGCGGATTTGGCATTATCAAGTGGGGGGAACAAGGGGGACAAGGGGGACAAGGGGGACAAGGGGGACAAGGGGGACAAGGGAGCAATTCTAGCCAATAGTCACCAGCCACTACCAACTACCAATTACCCATTACCAATTACCAATTACCAATTACCAATCCAAAATCGAGTGACTTAATCTATGAAGTCTTGGAATCAACACCTGACTGCTAAAGTCGCCAGTTCCTTCTTAGTTCTATCCCTGGTGGCTGTTGGCGTGGTGGGAAGCGTTGCTTTCTTCAGTGCTAGAGAGGCTCTCAAGCAGGCTGCTTTCAATCGCCTCAGCGTTGCTGCTACCCTGAAAGAAGAAGAAATTGGGCGTTGGTTTGAAGACCAGCAACGAGATTTTCTCCTTGTAACTCAGCATCCAGAACTACAAAGGAATATCAAGATATTACTAAGTGGCAAAATCACCGATCCGAATTATCTTGCCGCTGACAAAATTCTCTCCAATTATCTCATCAGTGTCACCCAAACCAAGCCAGCTTTAAGAGAAATTTTCATCCTCGATCGCAGCAATCAGATCGTTCTCTCAACTGACAAGCAGCGCAAAGGTAACTACGAAATTCTAGCTAACGTTAGCTATTTTGAACGAGTCGAGCTAAAAGATACTTTCGCTCCGATTTTCTACGTTTCACCCGTCACTGGTAAACCGTCAGTTACCTTGGCAACACCTCTACGCGATGCAGCAGGAGTGCGCCAAGGCATTGTTTTAGCTCACCTCAACTTAGACCGCATCGATCGAATCGTCCGAGAACGCACGGGCTTGGGTAATAGTGGCGAGACATACTTAGTCGGCTCTTTGGTATCAAAAAACGCTTTTATCTCCAAAGCAGAGAAAACTGAAGCACGGGAATTTCCAGAAGGAATTAGCAGTCAAGGCATTGATGCAGCGATGAGTGGTGTCAGCGGCTCTGGACTTTATCGCAACTATGCCAAACTGCCAGTTATTGGTGTCTATCGCTGGCTGAACGAGCAAGATCTGGCTTTGTTAGTGGAGATGCAGCAGGAAGAAGCTTTTGCCCCTGCTCGCCAACTGGCAGGAACAATCGTACTCGTAGGACTAGCATCGGTAGGTTGTCTGTCGATTGGAGTGTATTGGCTAACGCGACAGTTAAAAATCTCTCGCGAGCAGTTAGAGAATTACAGCCATAAATTGGAACAAAAAGCACAAGAAGCTGAAGCTGCCAACCTTGCCAAAAGCGAATTTTTGGCTAACATGAGCCACGAACTGCGGACTCCACTCAACGCCATTCTTGGTTTCACCCAACTGATGAGCCGCGATCGCTCGCTCAGTGCGGCACAGCTAGAAAATTTAGACACGATTAATCGCAGCGGCGAGCATTTGTTGACCTTAATTAATGATGTCCTGTCAATGGCTAAAATTGAGGCGGGGCGCACAATTCTCAATGAAAATAGCTTCGATCTCTACGAATTACTAGATTCACTTGAAGAGATGTTACGGCTCAAAGCAGAAGCCAAGGGCTTACAGTTGATCTTTGAACGCACCCCTGAAGTTCCCCAATGCGTACGCGCAGACGAGAGTAAATTGCGCCAAGTCTTGATTAATCTTCTGGGAAATGCAATTAAATTCACTCAAGCAGGCGGAGCAATCTTGCGCGTGAGAACGAAGCAGGACAAGCAGGAGGTATCTCAGTCACCACCTACTACCTGTACCCTACACTTTGAAGTTGAAGATACTGGTCCTGGCATTGCAGCATCAGAGTTGGAGAGATTGTTTAAACCCTTTGTCCAAACGGAAGCAGGGCGAAAATCTCATGAAGGGACTGGTCTAGGCTTAACTATTAGCCAACAGTTTGTGCGCCTAATGGGAGGAGAGATCGCGGTTAGCACGACTTTGGGTCATGGCACGATTTTTAGTTTCGAGATTCCAGTTAGCCCCGCAGCAGTGGTGGAAGTGCCGCCTCGACAGCACTATCGGCGAGTCATTGGACTCGCGCCCGACCAACCGAAGTATCGTATCTTGGTAGTTGAAGATAAATGGGAAAACCGCCAACTTCTAGTCAAGATGCTGGAATCAGTCGGCTTCGAGGTGCGCGAAGCCGAAAATGGTGAAGAAGGAGTGGCAATTTGGGAAAGCTGGCAACCACAATTAATCTGGATGGATATGCGAATGCCAGTGATGGATGGCTATGAAGCGACTAGACAGATTAAAGCCCATCTAAAAGGTCATGCGACGATTATCATTGCTCTAACAGCAAGTGCCTTTGACGAAGAACGCGCTGTAGTTTTATCTGCTGGGTGTAATGATTTTGTCCGCAAGCCCTTGCGGGAAGAAGTTATCTGGGAAAAAATGATGCAGTATTTAGGGGTGCGTTATATCTATGAAGACACCCAGCAGGCAGCTATTCCCAGCCAGCTAGAAGAGAAAGAACCCTATGCGCTGACAGCCCAAAGCTTGAGAGTCATGCCTTCTGAGTGGGTGGCGCAACTACACCAAGCAGCACTGCGGACTGATGAGAAGCTGATTTTCGATCTTCTAGAACAAATTCCACAGGATTATGCTCCTATGGCAACTGCTCTAGCCGATTTAGTAAATAACTTTCGTATTGATAAGATTATCGATCTAACGCAACTAGATTCAGCATGAATGACGATCGCGCTCAGGAGCCTAAAGCGAATATTTTAGTAGTTGACGATAAGCCGGATAACTTACGACTTCTATCTGCGATGCTATCTCAGCTGGGGTATGAAGTCCGTAAAGTGATCGACGGAAAAACAGCCTTGATGACCGCGCAAGCTGCCCCGCCCGATCTAATTTTGCTTGACATCATGATGCCAAACATGAATGGCTATGAGGTCTGCCAACACCTGAAAGCTTCGCCAACAACCCGCGATATTCCGGTAATTTTTATCAGCGCCCTAGATGAGGTCATCGATAAAGTTAAAGCTTTTGCAGTCGGGGGAGTTGATTACATCACGAAACCCTTCAGTGAAGAAGAAGTTTTTGCCCGCGTAGAGAATAATCTGACGCTGCGGCGGTTGCAACAGCAGCTGACAGAGCAAAATGCTCGCCTGCAACAAGAAATTTGCGATCGCCAAAAGGCAGAATCAGCACTATGGCTGAGTCAGTTTTATTTAGACAAATCTAGAGATGCAATCTGTATCATTAATGCAGATGCACGGTTTGTCTATGTCAATGAAGCAGCCTGTCGCATCCTGGGATACTCCCGCATCCAACTGCTAGATATGGCTGTTTGCGATGTCAATCCCAATTTCCCAACCACAATCTGGCAGTCACATTGGCAGGAAATTCGGCAGAAAGGCTCCTTCACCTTTGAATCGACCTCACGGACTAAAGATGGTCGGGACATCAGCGTGGAAATAACTGCTAATTATTTAGAGTTTAACGGTCAAGAGTACAACTGTGCGATCGTGCGCGATATCACTGCTCGCAAACAGGCAGAAGCAGCATTGCTTGGCAGCGAAGCGAAGTTTCGCCATTTGTTCGAGTCTGCGCCCGTAGGGATTTTCTCTCTACGCCTTTTCGATGGTTCGCTGCTGGATGCTAATCAGCAGTTTGGGCAAATACTCGGTTATACTTGTGCCACAGCTATTGGCACAGATGCGATCGCGCAAAAATCTGTAACTGACTTTTTGAGCGATCCGACTGCCCAACAGCAGATCTTGGCAGCAAAACAGGCGGCGGGAAAAGTCTGCCAGTGCCAAATCCAGATCCGCAAACAAGACGGAACGGTAATTTGGGTGCTATTAGCACTACGAATTGATGCAGCAGAGGATTGCTTGGTAGGCGCGATTGCAGAGATTAAAGATCGCTTTTAGGGACAAACAAAAGTCAACCTGAGATTACCAGAGATTTTAGCTCCTCAAGGTTTCCTTAAGAATTTCAAGTTCCTCAAAACAGCAACCACTTGCAGCTTTTCAACTGCGATCGCCGATCCGTAAGTATCGGTCGATATCTCTGTTGTCCTAAGATTAGGACTCAAGCAAGTCCAGAGATTTCCTGTAATGACAAATACAATCTATCAAATTACATTAATGAACGAAAGGTATGCAGCAACAGCCTCTAAAAAGGTAAGTTTGCAGTAGATCATCTGCAAGAGTTCTAGCAATAAATATAACTCTCATTTGAGAGCTGGCGATCGCGCAGCTTGCATTTGTAACACTGCCTGCCTTGACGCTGCCCGTTCTTGACCGTAGCAATTGGAGCTGGAGTTGAGGCGTATTCTTTATTCTAGCGAAATCATCATTACCCTTTCAGCAACGCCAGGAGTCACAAATGCAAGTTGTCACATTACCTTTAGAACCAAAATTCGATCCCAGCCAAGGGATCGCGCTCAAAGATCTAGCTCAGATTTGGCAATGGCAGTTGGCATTTGACTATCCTAATAGCAGTGTGGCTACCAAAGAGAGTATTGTCTGCTGGCTACTGGGAAACCGTTTGGAACATTTAGACTCAGAGCAGTTTAAACTCGTACAGCAAGGGATAGCTTACCGCTACCGGATTTTGCAGAATCGTTACTTAGGACAAGCACCAGAACAAGGCTATCGCCGCCTCTTGACCCGCTTGGGTAGCTTAGTCGTGCTGCAAAATAAAATCCGCATGATGGTGGCTCTGGGTCGCGATCGTCGTTGTCAAATTAGCGAAGTATTGCAAGAGTTTTTGCAAGATTTACTGCAACGCGATTGTTACCTACAACAGCAAATAACAGCGATCGCTGAATGTACGGATGACCTTCGCTTGCGAAACGCCTTACTATTTACTGCGATCGAAGAATACTGTTTGCGACCAGTTCGCAATCAACCGCTGATTGTCTATCGCTTCATCAACTATATGCGTCGCTATGCACCAGGAGGAGTGACGCAAGTACCGAACAACAGTGAGATTCGGATTGTTTTTGCTCAAATTCCTACTGAAGATAGCGATCGCAGCTTCAACTTGCTAGATGTACAAGCGATCGGGCAATACAAGGAACAAGAAGAAGCCGCAGCGCAACAGAGCGAGCGGGATGAAGTTAAACAGCAGCTATCTCAATATCTAGAACAAAAGTTGGGACATTCAGCTGTTCAATGGTTAAATTTATACCTCCAAGGACAATCGCAGCAAGCGATCGCTTCTCAGTTAAATTTGACCGCTAAAGATGTTTACCGATTGCGAGAAAAAGTTTGCTATCACGCTACGAGGCTTTTTCAAAAAGGAAACAGGAAATAGGAGACAGAAGATTGGAGAATTCAGAATTAATGTTCGATTTTTGTAGGGACGTACGGTTGTGCGCCCCTACGACTCCTCTAGTTTATTACCTGAGATTACCAGAGATTTTAGCAGCAGATATTACTACCGAGCTTAGAGTTTCTTTAAATTAAGCGCGATCGCTTCTCAAAGTTTTAGTTAGTCAACCTGTATTTTTCTGAGATTTATTTATGAAATTCCAGAGAATTTCTGTAACGACAAATATAAAATTATAAATTAACTTATTAAGTAGAAGGGTTGCTAAAAACTATAATAATTACTTCGACTTGAAAATAACCAGAGGTCACAACAAATGTCTGGCTTTACTATCAGCTTAACTCATTTCAAATGTAATCTATTGCGATCGCCATGCCAATGGCTTGACTCTATTGAAATTCATAACTCCAATCTAGCTCGATTGCTGTGCATGACGATCCCTGCTCGTTGTCCCTTTGAGCGAGAAATCAAACTTTGCGATCGCACTATTTTCCGAATTCCGCCTCTATGCAAATTGAACCCTTTCTACGAACAAATAATTGGTCTACGCTTCAAGTGCTTGTCCTATTTGGCAGATAAATGCGGTGAAGATGTAGCCGTCTATTGTTAGTAAGTTCGAGCCTAGATGAAATATGCGGAAAGTTCTCTACATATTAATTGAACGAAAGGATCGGGAAAAACTTATATCGGATGAAGAAATTCTTCAGGCGATCGAATTGTTACGACCTGCTGCCTCAATTTAAATCATCTCATCAAAGTTGTTATGTCGCTTGCGATCGTGGAAACCCTTGCAGATTCCCCTCTCACCCCAGAATCACCGACTGATACCAATCTTCGAGTCTTGGCTTGCTTGGCAGAACGCAATGTGACGTGGCGTTATTCACTGCTATCGCGCGATCGCCTGCGAGCAATCTGTACTTTTGATGCCCCCGATATAGAATCTGTCCGAGAATCCTATCGCAAAGGTGGCGGCATATTTAGTCGGATCTGGGCTGGGGAATTGATTCAGCCACAGGACATTCAACCACGGCGCAATCCATCAATGCTCAAGGTGATTGAAAGCACCTATCCCCCGTTCGAGCAGGAGGAGTGGAACAAAATCAGCAGTAGAACCTTAAGCTGTTACGCCCACCGAGGAATTGAGTGGGTGCGATCTTACCTGTCGCTCGATCGCACCCGCGTTATTTGCGAATTGAACGCACCTGATACCCAGTCCATTCGGGAAGCTCAGCACCAAGCTGGAGTTTCTTTCGACCGCGTCTGGTCGGCAACGATCGTCAAACCGTAAGAGCATGTCCTCTGAGAACATTATCATTCTACTCACCTCCACTGGCACTTGTTAACGATTACTGACGGCGACACACCAACAGATACAGAAAGTATGGCGCGCCCACTGCTGCTGTCACTACGCCACTATTGCGCGTTACACCCAAAATGAAAAAGACCGTGCGGCACTACGCCGCCACGCCGACATGATTTTGCACGACAGTTGCGAAGCCGTTTCCCAGGAGTTGAATCGAAAAGATATTGAACGGCGATATCATACAGTGATGAAAGTGCTTTAGATCGCAAGTGGCGATCGCCGCAAAATCCTCTCATTGGCAGAAGCAATATTTTGCCAACCAGCTCAGCCTGAAGAAAGAAATGACTTGCAATGCAGGTGATTTGCGCTCTCAGATCTGAGGAAAATGACTTTAACAACACATGTTTAGAATTTTGTTTGCAGTTGCCGAGCCATCAACATCTAATTTTAATCTTGTTTGGTTATCGGCACTATTTGCCCTGATTTTGGCTCTAGTGCATCTGTTTTCCAGTAAACTCCGCTTTCTCGAAAGAACTCCTCGTAGTATTTGGCTGTCTGTAAGTGGCGGTGTTTCAGTTGCCTATGTCTTCGTCCATATCTTGCCCGAATTGAGTCAGGCACAGGAGACAGTTAAAGGTACGGTAGGCAAGGCACTATTATTTCTAGAACATCACGTATATCTTTTAGCACTATTAGGATTAGCCGTGTTTTATGGCTTAGAACGGGTTACTAAAGTATCGCGCCAGCGCAACCGCAAAGCAGGTAGGGGAGATGTTGCTTCATCGGGTGTTTTCTGGGTGCATATTGCCTCGTTTGCTCTCTACAATGCCTTAATTGGCTATCTGCTCTTGCATCGAGAGGAACCAAGAGTTCAAAGTTTATGGTTTTTCTTTATGGCAATGGCTTTGCATTTCATAGTCAATGACAATGGATTGCGCGAACATCACCAGCGTACCTATGAAAAAACTGGTCGCTGGATACTGGCAGCAGCAATTATTTGTGGTTGGGCGATCGGGCTGGGAACTCAACTGTCTGAGGCGGCGATCGCGTTACTCTTTGCTTTTCTCGCCGGAGGAATTGTACTTAATGTTTTGAAAGAAGAACTCCCAGAAGAACGCCAAAGTCGCTTCTGGGCTTTTGCCCTCGGTGCAAGTATATATTCTGCGCTTTTAGTTGCACTGTAATGTCGATAGCCTGTTGTCGATCGCGAGTACGGACACTGAAACGTGTTAGGCTATTGGTGTTTCGATCGCGACGCGCGCTGTTGAATTTAAAAATTCAACTCACACAGGGATTAGGTGATGCAATTTCACCTTGACGTTACAAAGTTAATCATCGAGCTAGAGCGGGTGCAAGAGATGAAAGGCAGCAGAACTGTTTGCACGGCTGTGTCTCCACCTTAATAAGTGAATTTTCAGAAACGAGCGATTAAAAGTCACAACTGGGTCAAACAATCGCCGACGGTATTTAATCTTTAAGTCATCGAGGACTTTTTGAATCTCTGAGTGGGGCAATAGGTTTTGAAACGGCAGTCCCAGACTCTGCTTAAATTTCTGAAGCGAGAATTTCCACACGATTTGTCACAGTAGTAGTCTTATCAGCTTTCAAGTACTATCGATAAGTATTTTATGGGCTTGAAAGCTTTTTCTACCTTGAGAAAAACATTTTGGACAATCCCGGCACTATGACTGCATCTATGAGCTGCACTTGCTTGCCTGCAATACCTTGACTGGTCTCCCAGAGCCGAACCACTCAAAAGCCTGCAACGCTTCTCGATGGAGCTTGGTATCTCAACTACTCTGACAACGGTTATGGTAGCTGGGATGCGACATACAACAGATATGGCGATACTAATGACGCTCCCGTTCCTGCCGACGATGATGGCGATGCTAAAGCCGACCTCAGTGTTTAGGGTAACAATGGAGCTTAGTATATTGACTACTTTGCACTTTAACCGGCTTTGCAGATAGCTGAATCTAAGGCTTGAGTAGTAGGCGAACAAAAATGTACGTGCTTGTTCGACTTTACCTAAAAAGAATCAAGCAAGGCAGGTGTTGAGCCAACGCTTAAATGCTTCCTTCGTCTACGTTTTGGGCAAGTGCGTACAAGCATCTTTCCATTGCTACTAAAACCCTAACTCAGCCGTTTCAGCAAGGTTTCAGCAAGATTCTATGGTGCGGTTACATGCTATCCATTCTTTATTGCAAGATAGCTTTCCTAGTAGCGGTTTTCAATTGGATGCAATGCACGTCTGGTAGGGGCGCACAGAGAAAGTGCCCCTACAAATGTCATCCACACAACCGAGAATTGCTATAAGACTGCAATAGACACTATTGACAAACTTTAGAGACATATCTGCCTGACTTATATCTAAAGAAGTAGCTGATGAAACTACTATGTTTATAAGGTTGCTTGAGCAAGAGTGTCTTAACTAAGCTACTGACAAAACTCTAAAGTTAAATTCAGGGTACGCTCGTGCAGATTCAACAAAAATTAGTTAAAAAATATATAGTAGTTCTAAATAATTTGTAAAGTAGGCTTCTAGCCTGCGGCAGGCTAGAAGCCTGTTTCACGTTCATGAATTAAATAGGATTGCTATACATAGCTATCTAAATTAAAGTATTCGCAAACTTCAGAGACATAACTATTTTCGTTACGTCTAGAAAATTTGTCTTAAAACCTTGATTTAATCAATTTAATCCTTCACTATGAAAGCAAGATTAAGCAATCTCTGGCTGAATCTCACTCAAATTTACTTCGAAGTACTTTCTTGAGGAAAAACAAATGGCTAGAATCACAATATTGGAACTGAGTTTTGAGGATTCTCAACTATCCCGAAACTCCAACAGCTTTCTTAACGACTTAACGGCTGGAGAAATAGAAGCTGTAGTAGGTGGTTCAGTTGCTGCTTCAGTACTAGCAAACATCGAAGATCTTGTTACAGATTTCGATGCTCAAATGGAGCAGTTGTTTGATAGTTGGGGTCAGCAATTTTCTACAAATACAGGATCGAGTTCTTCTACAAACACAACTCCAACCTCCGATAACGGTTCCAGACGTTCTAGGGTTTATGGAACTTACGGTGCATACTCTTAGGGTTAGTGACTCACGCCTAACACATACAGCTAAGCTAGCGCTCAACTAAGACATTTGGTGAACAGGATGAATAATGGTTAATTCAAGAGTTTATAAACTCTTGAATTAACCATTATTTTTATCATAGAAAGATAGAATCAATATTGAATTATACATATTAAATTAACACTTAAATATAAAAATAAGTACTATTGCACTTACAGTTGGGATACTCATACTGACATTAATACTGTAGCACTTCTATTTCAACGGGATTTCTAATATCTACTCAATGGAACTGATTAGTAGGTATTAGTACCACCTATGGTTGATTTAGTCTATGCAGATTGATATTCTTGGAGTATGAAAGCGTTTAGGTAGGGAAGATGTCATCTACCAAGTTATTTCTTGAGTTGTTCTAAGAGCCTCATTCAGAAAATTGGTAGACGCAATTACCTGATTTATGTCTAACAGAGCAATTAAAAAAACACGTAATTTTGAATGTAAACCGCCAAAAATAGACTGACAGAAAGACTCTTTTTAAGTCGCAGAAACCCGTTAACAACCCTTGATTTTCTAAAGTTATTGCTCGATTATTGAAAGTAACGATTAGGCAAGCAAAAGCTGAATCGCACTACTCTAGAAAATGGTGAGGAACACAACAAATGGCTAACATCACAATCTCTGAACTGCGTCCTGCTGGCTTCGATCTATTCCAGGACTCCGAAAGCTTTCTCAACGATCTAACCGATACAGATTCTATGTCTGTGCTGGGCGGTTCAGAGAACGGTTTTAACGATTCGCAATACGCTTATCATGCAATTGTAGACATCGCTGTCATCCACCATCTATCGTTTATCGCAGAGCTAGTAGGAAGCCTAGCAAGTAACGTTGGCGGCGGTGGTGGCAACGGCGGCGGTAAATAGAATGGATTCATGAGTTGAGTCCCAATAGTTACTAGCTAGTCACCGACTAAGTTCCTGTTATCGGTTCATTCATTCTTCACGCTGAAATCACTATTCTGCATCCCTATGGGATGGCTGACCGATAACAGTTTTTTGTTGCTACTTTAAGCATCGCATTAAGGGTTAGATGAAAGTAACGACTAGGCAAGCAAAAGCTGAATCACATCACTCTAGAAAAATGAGAGGAATATAACAAATGGCTAACATCACAATCTCTGAACTGCGTCCTGCTGGCTTCGATCTATTCCAAGATTCCGAAAGCTTTCTGAATGACCTAACCGATACAGATTCTATGTCTGTGCTGGGTGGTTCAGAGAAAGGTTATAACGATTCGCAATATGCTTATCATGCAATTGTAGACATCGCTGTCATCCACCATCTATCGTTTATCGCAGAGCTGGTAGGAAACCTAGCAAGTAACGTTGGCGGCGGTAACGGCGGCGGTAAATAGAATGGATTCATGAGTTGAGTTCCAATAGTTACTAGCTAGTCACCGACTAAATTCCTGTTATCGGTTCATTAATCCTTCACGCTGAAATCACTATTCTGCATTCCCGTGGGATGGCTAACCGATAACAGTTTTTTTGTCGCTACTCTTAAGCATCGCGTTGGAGTTCAGAAGCGGTAACTTGAAGACTTGCCGGACATAATTACAGGAATTAGGTCTGAAAAAGCAGTTGAAAAAATTTGATTTTATGGTGTTCATCCCGAAAAATTGTAATTGAGAGTTTTGGAAAAAACACTAATGGCTAGGATTAAAATTTCCGATCTGCAACCTGCTGAATCTGAAAGTTTCTTCACTGAGCTAACTGATGCAGACTTGGCTATACGAAGTGGTTCAGCTAATGAATTAAATCAGTTACTTTCGGCTGTGCTGATTGTATATGCTATTAGTCAAATCGTGTCCCTAGTGCAGAGTTTTTCTTCTACCAACCAAAATAGCGGCACTCCATTGAATAATATTCTAAGTAATATTCAAGGAAACAATGAATTATGACATTTTTATTAAGCTCTCAAAATGTTTTCGACTATTTGATTAAGCAGGGACTCTGTACTCAAGAAGATCGATCTTCGAGTAAGATTGAGAGAAAAACTGCCAAAAATTTTAATTTGTTACTCACTCTGCCAAGGGGTCGCCAACTTTTAGTTAAGCAAGAACTGCACGACAGAGAAGGGAAAACTGCTAGAGAGTTTCTAAGAGAATGGCGAGTTCAAGAGTTTTTACAACGATTCCCAGAACATAGCTATCTGCGCACTTGGCTTCCAGGGATACTCCATTTTGATGAGAGACATTCAATCATTGTTTTTAATTACCTCACAGACTATCGAGATCTCATAGATTTTTATACTAAAGAGAATATATTCCCAACTACGATCGCAACTTCAATCGGAACCCTTCTGGCTACTATTCATCGCGTGACTTTAGACCGTCAAGACTATCAAGAATTCTTCTCCCAAAAGTCAGAGGATGAATCTATTAATCAGGCTCCTCATCTCATTCGTGTCTTAGACCGGATCGGTCCTGAAGTTTTTGGTCTAGTTCCCGCAGATGGGTTGAGATTCTTTGCACTCTATCAGCGCTACGATAGCTTAGGGCAGGCGATTAAAGAGCTTAGCGCTGCTTTAGAGCCTTGTTGTCTAATACACAACGATCTCAAGCTAAACAATATCCTACTATCCAACAGTTGGGAGCAAGCTATCTCGACATGCTCTCCCCTTAATTCCCTTGAAGTCCGAGCGGTTAGAGAGGATGGCATTATTCGTTTAATTGATTGGGAGCGCTCCACTTGGGGAGATCCTGCTTTCGACTTAGGAATGCTCATCTCTAGCTATCTACTAATCTGGCTATCTAGCTTAGTTACTAGTAAAGCGATCGCGATCGAAGAGTCTTTACGCCTTGCCATGACTCCCCTTGAGGAACTGCAACATTCGATTGCTGCTCTGACTAGCGCTTATTTGAGTCACTTTCCAGAAATTTTAGAGCGTCGTCCTGATTTTTTGCAGCGCGTCGTGCAATTTGCTGGTATGTGCTTGATTAATGCCATTCAGGCAAGACTCCAGCACCAAAAATTCTTTGGCAATCCAGGTATTTGCATACTCCAGGTTGCCAAGTCTTTGCTGTGTCGTCCAGAACAATCAATGCTGACTGTTTTTGGCTTACCAGCGTCGGAATTTCTTCGCTTTAGCTATTCTTCCGTTTGAGTATTTTAGTTGTAGGCAGACTGTTATGCAATTGCTGGATTCGGCGCAAAATCAACTATCGGACTTTGAGACCGATAAACTACTGGCTGCTCTTCATGACATTGTCCGCAAAATTCAAATTGAGTCTACATTCTGTATTCGTCATCTAGATTACCAAGCTTGGCAACTTCCGGCTGATAGATTACCGCGTTTTCAACAACTACCCTTAGAGCTTCAGACTAAGTACTTAAGCCAGCAGCTGTGCGGTTTTCTCTACAGCATCTATTACAACGGTTCTCTCAAATCTGCCTTGGCTCTAGACGCAGATTCAGTTGGTGTAGAACTGCACCAGAATCTAGAGAATAATACGTTTCTGGGAGTGGACTTGGAATTTTATCAGCGATTGCACTCTAGCAACAGCGGTAAAGGCTACTTTGACCCTGGTTGGCAAGTGCTAAGAGAGGAGAGTGATGGCAGCCTAGCAGTGAAAAAGACCGACTTGACCCTGCATATCGAACGCGATCGCCATTTACAACCAGTGGAGCAATCTGCAACCGTTGGAGACTCAGTGGCAATCCTAATGCCGCGCAACCTAGTGCAAAATGGATTCTACATGGCGGTAGGCGATGCAGGTCCGACCAGACTCGGCAATATAGTACGCATCTACTTCAATCTCAGTTCCGAAGGTGCGGTTGTAGTTATGGGCAACCTCACGCGGCAGCTGAATGACATTAATATTCCTTTCAGCTTCAAGGTGCTATACAATCCCCCAGATTACAAGCGCTATGATTCAGGAGTACTCTACTTTGATAAAAGTAACTATGAAGATGTACAACCACTATTGCAGGCTGTTTATGTAGAACACCAATCGCATTTTCAATCAGAAGTGCCATTGTTTACCAAGCTTTTAGCACCCGGACTCGCTCTTGCAGAAGAACCAAACCGCAAATTTTCTGCCCAAGAAAGCTTTGGTCTGAACCGTTGTAAAATCGTTGCCAATGGCTTACTCGAAGCTTGGCAACAACAGGACAGTTCGACCGAAGGTCGGATGGCATCTATCAGCAAACACTTTTCATTGCAAGAAATTGATTTGCAGCGTCCTTACCTTAATCCTAAATCTGAGGACATTTACACTCCATTAGACTGGCGTTACATAGTCATCAAATAATTTTTCTAAGTTGAGTTTAGTTCCAAAAATCAAAAGTTTCTCTTCATAAACTAGCTTCTCTTGCTCAGATATTAGCCTGCCACTTAGGGGGCTTTTTCTAGCTTCAAACACTCTGTACTAATAACGAATACGGGCATTTAGAGTAGATTTAGCAATAACGGTAAATCGAGAATTTTTAGAAAGCACTACATAACTTTACCATATGTCTCCTAAATCTAGGGTTCTCGGCTTTTTACCTAATTCAAATATTGGCAGCTAACTTTCCGATCGGTAGAGGGTAATAATGAATACAAAAGTTTGGTTAATTCAACCTCAACCATGCTTACCAAACATCAATTTAATCGAACTTTCTAAGCAATCCTTTGGTAACGCTTTTCTCAAGGCTGCTCAAGTTTTATGCCAACAGCTCGAACAGATTGAATTAATTCTAGGAACCACTAAAGACTTTACAAAAAAGCTTTTTAACTTGGCTATTTTAGGTTTATTTTCCAAAATGCACCGCATTTACTATTCTTACATTTTACTCAAAATCCACCAAGACGAAATAGGAAGTCAGTTCTTACTCGAACATTTAGTTGAAACTGCTGTTACGCTCACATACCTGCTTGAAGGAGCAGGCGAATATGTTGTTTCTGAGTATATTTCTGCTTCGTTATACCAGGCTCAGTCTTTATTAGTTGACGTGAAAAAGCAATTACAGAAAGTTCCTAATCATCCAGATTTATTAATTTTAAAAGATGAACTTGAGGCTTTCATTGCTCAACAGCAAGAGCATGATGCTGAACCTGAGTTTCCTACTGATTCAGAAGCATACTTGTGGGGACCCCAAGAAGCAGATACTACCTTTAAGCGTGGAGCAATTGTTGGATTGAATTTTCTCACTAATCCAGCTCGACAAATAGCTTTAAAGATTGTACCAGCAAGCTGGCTAGATCTTCAACTCAATTATTTGAATTCCTTTACCACAAGCTCTTGTACTAAAGTCAATCCCGAACCCAACTTCACATGCGTGCGCGATGCTACCCATTTATGCTTGCACGCTACTCAAAGTTTCCTTGAGGAAGCGATCGAGCACCAGAATATCAATTACCCTGGCATAAAACATCAGCAAGAGATCCTTAATCTGCTGTATGAGTGGTTCCACAATGCTCACCATGTCTATCAACTGCACTAGCGTGCAATAATTCAGGAGAAAAACGACTGCGATCCACGTTTTCAATCTCGATCTTCTATTTATAACTCAGTGAGGCAGCAGAACCAGCCAAGCTTTCTCAGGGTAGAAACAAGAGACTAAAGCTTTGCCTCAGCTTAGTATTAATGCAAGAGCTTGTGATATTTGGTTTATAGCCGATCGCTAATTAAACCATTGGAAACTTGGGACTCGAAATTAGCGGCTAGGTTTTCTGGGTCAAGATACTTAACAATTTCAACTTGCTCGATTTGTTGCTTTAGCCATGTAGTAAATAAATCTGCAAGGATTTTTAAGCGCAGCGTATCATCCAATTGTGGATGCACGATCTCCTCAACCAAGATTAGATGCGTTCCCTTAGAAGTAACAATTGGTTTGAGCATCTGGGGCGGAGTAGCTGCAAAAACCGCAGCAGAAATTTCTGGTTTAAGCTCGCTGCGGCGTAGCATCCCCCGATATCCCCCAGCACGGCGTAGCTCTTTATCCTGGATATACTGACGAGCTACCTCACAGAAACCGATCTCGCCTTCTTGAAGAGCATAAAATAATTCCAGAGCCAAGTCGCGATCGTCCAAGACAACTTCATACATCACCACTCCGCCATAATTTAACTGTTGCTCAAAAAAAACCGATTCGACTTTATCTGCAAACAGATGTCGAGCTAATTTCTCTGAGATGATAGTAGTGTAAATCAATTGCTCAAACTCATTTAGGGACAAACTCTGTTTGTGCAGCCACGACCAGGTATCGTCAGCGCGTATGAGATTGTTGCTTAACCGAAAATTATCTGCTCCCTGCTGCAGTTCTGCCAGTTCCACTGTAATGCCTGCTTCTTTTGCAGCATTAGCAATAATTTGGCGAGACACTATAGCTTCAATAATGGAGGGAATTTGGCACAAAAGTTTGATCTGCTCGATAATATCGTCACGGGAAACAGCGATCGCTTCTAACATGATAAAACTCACTTGAAAATGGGTGAAGGGATGGCGAGAGGCGAGAGGTTTTCATCATTTGCCGATCTAGAGTTCCAAGCCGCCTGCTTGCAACCTCTTAAACGGATCTAAAATGAAGTCAATGACGCGACGCTGCCGGATAACCACCTCTGCTGTCGCTGTCTGACCTGGTTTTATGGCAATACGCTTGTCGGCAGTTTGGATGTAGGGCTGTTGCGGCGCGATTTCCAGCTCAAAGCTTTCTATCCTACCCTGGTTTGTTTCCTGAGTCTTGGAGTCTGGTGAAATCCAACTCACGCGACCTTCCACCACTCCATAGTCTTGGAAGGGATAGGCATCAAATTTGATCTTGACCGGCAACCCCAAACGTAGAAAACCGCTTTCTGGACTAGCCATTTGTGCCCTAACTACAAGAGAAGTCCCTTTTGGCGCAATCTGAGCGATTGTGTCACCAGGTTGTACTACGGCTCCAGCACGTTGGATGGGCAACTGAAAAATTGTGCCGTCAATTGGTGCGCGTAGCACGCGTTGCTGCAACTGAAATAACAGAGACTCAATCTGTTGTCTGGATTGGGCGATTTCCGCTTGCAGGTCTGTGATTTGGGCTTGGACTTCTTTGATACTTCTCTCACTCTCCATGACTGCCAGTTCACCTTCGCGAAGAGTGCTTTCATAAGTACTTTGCTGTTTTTTGAGTTCGTTTTGAGCTTGTTGGATGTCTGACTTAGCTTTTATAAGACGCTGTTGGTTGTCAATCATCGTGCGTTCTGCTTCGTCTAGCTGTAGCCCCGAAATTACACCGCTCTGCCGCAGCTGTCGGAAGCGTTGCACCGTGCTTCGATCCTTTGCTAACAGCTGCTTTGCCGAATCAATCTCTGTTTTATGAAAGTCTATCTGTTGCTGACTTTGGTGAATTTGTGCCTGTTGCCCTGCTGCTTGGGCTTTGCTCTGCTGTCGCTGCGTCAGGGCAGTCATCTTCAGTTGGTTTTTTATCAGTTCCACTTGTGGGAGGCGATCTAGCTGACCTTCTAACTTTGCTCTAGCTTGTTGGAGCTGGGCAAGCATTTCCTCTGATTCCAATGCCAATAATGTTTGACCAGCCTTGACAAATTGACCTTCCTTTACCTCAATCTCAGCAACTGCTCCAGTAACAGGTGCATCAAGCCTTACGGTTTTGCCCTTGGGTTCAAGCCGCCCTCTGGCGCTACCTGTCTCATCGACCTTGGCAAGCATTGACCAGGGTAAGATGATGCCTGCAAAAAACACTAACAGATACAGCAAGCCCCGCGTCCAAACCCGTGGCAAAGTATCGAGCAGCTCTTGGGTGTCGTAAGACCAGTCTCGATCGCTCTGTGTTGCTATCGTTGGCTGAGAAGGTGGCGTTTTACCGTTGTTGATATAGCCCTGTTCGCCTGCGTTCTGGTTGGATAGAATGTGTGAATTAGGTGTATATGACATAGTTGTGAAGAAATTTTTATCAAATAGTGGTTCCAGCTAGTTGTTGCTGGTTCAGGTAGAAGTAGTGACCGCGCTTTGCCATCAATTCTTCGTGGGTACCACTTTCGACCAATACCCCTCGATCGAGCACCAGAATTAGGTCAGCCCTGCGGATGGTGGAGAGGCGATGAGCGATCGTTAGCGTTGTCCGATTTTTGAGAATTGCGTTCAAGTTAGTCTGAATAATCCGCTCTGATTCAGCATCGAGGTGGCTGGTTGCTTCATCTAAAATCAACAAGCGGGGATTACCTAGTAGGGCGCGGGCGATCGCTAGGCGCTGGCGTTGTCCGCCAGAAAGCAATCCTCCAGCCTCACCAATTTGAGTTTCATAACCCATTGGCAGTTGCTGAATAAACTGATCTGCACCAGCTTGCTGCGCCGCCAACCTAATTTCTTCTAAGGTAGCTTCTGGGTGACCAATGCTAATATTTTCCCGAATGGTACTACCAAAAAGAAAGGTATCCTGATCGACAACGCCAATTTGAGAACGGAGCGATCGCAGGGATAGGCTGGTCACATCATAGCCGTCAATCAGAATCTTTCCTTCTGTGGGGGGATAGAGACCCAAAATCAACTTGGCGATTGTTGTTTTCCCAGATCCACTGCGCCCCACAAGTGCTATCATTTGCCCTGGTTGCGCCTCGAAGCTAACGTTTTCTAAGGTGTTAACATCGCTTTCTGGGTGGTAACGGAAAGTGACTTGGTTAAAGCAAATGTGACCCCGAATCGGTGGCAGGGATTGACGATCTTGTTTCTGTAAGTCTTCTTCTGGTTCAGCTTCAAGCACATCATTAATGCGCTCAACTGAAATGATGACTTCCTGTAACTGATTCCAGAGAACAATTAGCCGCTGAAAGGGTCTAATAACATTGCCCAATAGCATATTAAAAGCAACTAACTGCCCAATAGTCAGTTGATTTTGAATGACCTGCCACGCCCCAAACCACAGTAGTGCCGCACTTGCTGTAGCTTCAATGGTTGCACTGAAGATTTGGAGGCTGTTGGCGATAACTTGTCCAGAAAAGTTAGTTTTAATGAACTTACTCAGGAGTCCTTCCCAATGCCAGCGAACCGTATGCTCCAGCGCCATCGATCTAACAGTACGAACGCCTGTGAGCGCTTGGATCAGATAACTACTTTCAGCGGCAATGGCACTAAAGATCTCTCTTGAGATGCGTTGCAAGAAGGGCGTTGCAATCAGCGCTAGTAAAAAAAATGGTGGCACAACTACCAACACTAGCAGCGCCATTTTCCAGCTATACCAAAACATCAGCCCCACGTAGACAAAGACTGTCAGCAAATCGAGAAAGATTGACAGTGCTTCACCCGTTAAGAAGCGCTGAATTTTATGGTTTTCCTGGATGCGAGCAATAATGTCTCCTACATAGCGCGACTCAAAGAAGCTGAGTGGCAGGCGGAAAGTATGTCTAATAAAACCTACAATCAGCGCTAAATCGACTCTATTAGCCGTATGATCCAGCAGGTATTGCCGCAGTCCGGTCATAGCGACTCGAAACAGACTAAAGATGAGCAAACCTAACCCTACAGCATTTAAAGTCAGAGTACTGCGCTGTACGACCACTCGATCCAATAATAACTGGGTGAACAGCGGCATGAGCAGCCCCAAAAGCTGGATCAGAATGGAGGCAATTAACACCTCCAGTAGTATCAGCCAGTGAGGTTTTACTAACTCAAAGAACTGCCAAAAGGGTTGACGGGTCTCTTCAGCGTCTTTAAGTAGAACGGTGGGCTGTAGTAACAACGCATAGCCAGTCCAACTCGCTTTGAATTGTCTATGGCTGAGGGTTCGTTGACCGATAGCAGGGTCGATAATGACGACGCGATCGCGCGTCACTTCGTAGACCACAACGTAGTGCTTCCCTTCCCAATGAACAATAGCAGGCAAGTTTGCTGAAGCAAGTTTGTCGAGGCTAGCTTTTACAGGTCGGGTAGCAAATCCAATACTTTCTGCGGCAGCTGCAATACCTCGTAGCGTTGCCCCATTACGGTCAACATTGGCTATGTCCCGCAAGCGATTTATACTTAAGTGCTTGCCCCAGTAGCGACCAACCATCACCAGACAGGCTGCACCGCAGTCCGATGCACTTTGTTGTGCAATGAATGGATAGCGTTTAGTGACGCGCTGCCACAAATGACCTATTTTTACAGTTGGGTTTGGGAAATAGGCTTTACTGATTATTCTCTTTTGTCGATTTCTTGGCTCAACAGTAAACTCTGGAAATTTTGGCTCCTCCCTTGTTAAGGGAGACTGGGAGGAGCGGATTTGGGATTTTGAATCAGAAATTGAAATTTCTCCCCCGAATTCCCCAACTTCCTCAGCTTCCTGCTCCCATGATTCCACTACATCGGCTAGTTGTGGCAAATATTGCAGTGCCATCTCCCAACGAGAACGGCTTAAAGTATACAGTTGGGTTGGTTGAGTTACCTGCCAAGCTTGTTGTTGAGGTAACTGGGAAAGTTGATAAATTTTTCCAATACTTAGCTTTCGGTCTGATGAATGTATAATTTCCCCTCGACGCAGTAGCACCAGCCGCCGATCTTTGAGCAGGGAAGTTGGAAGTTTGCCTACTTCCAGATTATGCCGCTCCATGAGTGACAGCGTTTTCATTAGCTCTTCAACAGGTAGAGCGCGAAAGATTTTACTGTTACGACATATCAGCAGTAGATCCCAAAGTACTGCTTGGTGATAAAGATGCTCCAGTATGATGGGATACTTGTAAGCTAAAGTGTGCAACAACTCACTAGGTAGATAGCAAAGCTTTAAATTGACAGAAGCTCTAGCTGAGTAAGGGTGAAAGTACTCTGGAAACAAAGTTTGCTCGCCGAACGACACCCCTGCCCCAAAAGAAGTAATTAAGTTATCAGTGCTATCGAGTAATCTGACTTTTCCCGTCAGAACTATGTAGATGCCAGCGGTTGTGTCTGCTGTCTGCCAAAATAGTTTGCCAGCAGTTGGCTCCAAAATTTGAATTTGCTCGAAGCATTTCGAGAGTTCCTGCTCTGTAAGAGCCTGACCTAGAGATTGGGCGAGGTATTGACCTAGCTGTTGCTTGGAAAGTGGGAATGACTGTTGAATCATAGCTTCCTAGAAACTCAATGGTATAACTAGCTACCAAATTTGATGAAATTGGATGACCACAGGAAACTAGACGGTGAGGAAGATGGCAGATCGCCAATGTTAATACCGTAATTCTTGCTGCCATGAGTTACTGTTTCTGTGCCCGAGCGTCTAGGTCGAGTAGAAAGCCCCAGTTTTTTTAGCAAACGGTTAATGTGGCGATCGCTCACTGCGATCCCAAATTCTTTCGTTAAATGCTTACTTAACCATCCAGCTGTCCAACAGCGAAATGAATAGCCATATTCACGAGGGCTACTACTCACCAATTCTTTCAGACGATCGAGATATTGCTCGTTCACTGTGGTGGGTCGACCAATTACATTCTCATTCCAGTTGTCAGCCTTTCCTGCTTGTGTCATAGCAATCCAGTACCGTGCTGTTTCTTTGGAACACCCCAATGCTGCACAAATTTGTGCCTGAGAGTAACCCATATCTGCCAGTAACATAATTTCGATCCGACGGCGGTATTCTGAGCGCAAATCCATTTGCAGGCTTTCTAGCAGATGTTTTCGCTGCACTGTTGTTAAGAACTTGCTTTCTTCTGTATAGAACCTATCTAAGGTGCTATACGTTCTCAAACGATTAGTAGACATATTAGTTAGACCCGAGCTTAATTTCTAGACAAAATTTAGCTTTAGCATTTGTGAGTGCAAATGACTAAACCTAAACGCTGAGGTGTAATTGTTGTTTAAAAACGTTGCTTCCACGAACTCTCCATTGAAACACGTTGATTAAGATTCATCTTAATCAAAGGAGCAGACTAGAAGAATGAATGTAGGGCGTGCCTGCAAACTACAAAATTATTAATTTTGCTCTTGTGAAATATTTATCATTGCCGACCTTCCTTTTACGTAGGATTTCGGTCTCTGTATAATCACTTGACAAAATTAACTTCGCATACAGCCTCTATGGTTGCAGCCAAACCGTTCTCCTACAAAGTATCAGGATTTTTCATCCGCCTGCTTTTAGAGACATTAACGTTGATAATTACATCGCGATTGATAAAAAAAACAAATGATTGATTGATAGTAGATCGATACACCCTAACTTATCAAAAAAAATGAAAGATTGATAAAAATCCAAGGTTTATAACACCATAGGTTGCTTTTTATAGGTCTGTATAGCAATCCTATTTAATTTACAAATGTAGAACAGCCTTTTAGCCTGTGGCAGGTATGGCATCTACCTTACACATCATTTAGGACTGTTATATCAATTGAAGTTTGTTCCTTTTCTTAATTATGTAACAAATTGTAATCAATCGTCGTCGCCCTACTGTTCAATTAAATTTACTGAACGATAGAGAAGGAAGTCTGTTAACGCAAGTAGATGAGAAGTTGCATGTGGATTTTATCGCCTTATATTAAATTAGTTTGTAATAGTACAATACTGACTATTATTATTAAACCATATCTATCTAAAGTATGAAACTGATTTGTAGTAGATGTGGTTATAAATATAAGTAATTTTAATCTGCAAACACAAGCATTTAGACATCGATCTTAACTTATTAAAGCATCAGAATAGCGCTCGGAGTTTTCAAAGATTTGCAGACAAAAATAACTGAGTTTTGTCAAAAAAATAGATAAAAATTTTGTTAAATTTATAGACATAAATAAGTTTATTGCGGCAAAAAAAAGATTTAAAAGACATGATTTTTCTATTTTATTTCTACTCAAATTTGGTAAAATAAGTTGCAAGTAAAAGAGTGAGTGTTTCTTAATCACTCCTATATAGAGAATTTTTAACTAGCTTCAATTTTAAGAGTTCAAAACTTATATTTCATTGCCGATCGCCTAGTACTTGCAGATTGTGTTCTGCTGTATTCAGCGAAATTGAAGCTAGGCAAGTCCTACAAGCGGTCATTTCCTGCCGATCCCAAAAGGATTAACTAGTCATAAGCCAAGGCATAGTTAACAAAAAAGTTTGTAAATAACTCTAATAAAAACATGAACCTATCATCCATGCCACTCAAAAATCAAATAAAAGCATTTGTAGATAGTAAGGGAATAACCCGCTATCAATTTTGCAAAGCTACTGGTCTAAGCCAGAACACTGTATATCGGCTATATAAAGACCCTAATTATATTCCTGGTTCAGAAGCTTTGCTCAAGATCTGCGAGGCTTACAGCATCCAACCTGGAGTTTTGATTAAATATCTTCCTAAGGAGGACGACAGCAACCAAGAAGCTATATGATGGGGGCAGTTCTTTCAGATCGTAATCGTCTCTCAGTTTTGAGTAAATTGTGCTTTGGTCTAGTTAGCAAGCAGTAGCGAACAAAAGATAATGCTGCTGTTAGTTTTATAACTCCTATAATTGGTGAGTTTTTCTTTAGCAGATACTGCATGACCAAATCTCGTATTTAAATAACGATACTTGACTGTCTACTATCTTTTTTAGAAGACTTGTATAGAAAATTTCTACCAAGGAAAAATTCATTTTTTTTACAAAAGGTAACTCTCCAGCTTGATAGATATTCAAAATGAGCAATGCTTAAAAAACCGAGCTTTCAAACATTGCTCTAAAATATTTAGATGCTGGACAGAAGACTTGATAACAAAGACTTTCTCAGGAGTTACTCGATAACTGAGTTGATAGCGAAAATAAATTCATAACTCCCTAACCTACCTCAAACTACTTTCAATAATTTGAACTCCCATAAACATGCTTAAGCTTCGCTTTTAGGTGCTACTAGCGAACAACATAGCTGAGTCAAAATCTCCTATTTTTTCTGAACAAGTAGTTGAAGCTAAGTTTTCTTGGCTTCAAAACTTACCCAAAAATTTTAGAGCAGTGAGAGTTTTTAACTCAAAACCTTTCTTTCAGGTAAAAATTTACTGCCTAATCTTAGAGACGATAGTGAAGTATTAACTCAATAGTAAGTTAAGCTACTCGATAAGTTTCCTACCCATTAACTTTAAACCATCTTCTTTTTTACACTGAAATAAATTCACATTTGGTAATAATATACCAATCACCCACTTAAGCTATTGGTATTGTTAATCTAGCAGTATTCTCGCTCTATAGCTTTAAGGATTCTTCCCTGCTCTCAATCCTTGGAATCAATTCGAGGAGTCTTTTTGGTACGGGGCGATTGACTTGCGATCGTTATCGTCGATCCCCTCAATAACTCAAATTTTATTAGTAATGAGCAACAATCCTGCTGCCAATAGATAATTCTGCTATAACTTGTTACCCAAAATTTGATGCAATTGAGCCAGAAGTTTTAACAATTGCCTTTGTTGCTTGGGAGTGCAGATACCTTGGCAATTGCTAGCGAGCGACTCCCGCACCTGCCGGGAAATAGTTTCTATTTGAGTTAATGTATCTATCTGGATGTCAAGTGCTTCTTGGAAGGGAGGCTCCTCGATATCTTGCTGACCTGATTGAGTAGAAATACTATTAGGTGCAAGACTGACTTGCTCGCCAGTTGATTGTTCTAATTGGGTTGCATGAATCAACGGCACGATTTGAACTATGCCTAACTCTGTTTCCAGCCTTAATGGCTCAGCAGCCCCAGTTTCGCTCGCAGGGCTCCAGGTCTGATTTTCAGTTGTATTAGCTTTTGTGTTGCGATCTTCACAGATTGCGCCATATGCCTCTAAGTCAGCCTCAAAATTGGTTTGAAAGCAACCGCTCTGATGATTGAATAAGTTTCTGCCTATTTGGTTTGGTGATTCGAGCTGCTGCAACTGGCGAATTTGGTTCTGAATTTGGCGCACGGATAAGTTTTGTTCCAACACCTGCCGCAGCAGAAGAGAACGTCGTTCGTCATCTTTAAGCCGAGAGAGAGCGAGCGCTTTGGTGTAATTAAGTGCTTGAGTTTGAATCGCCGCTTGCAAATCCAAAGGCAAATTGAGTAAAGGCAAGCGACATGTAACAAATGACTCCCAGCTCATCTTCCCCAGGGAACTAAACACGTCAATCACAATTGCAGTTGTAGTTGAGTCCAAAACGTTTTGGGCTGTTTGTCCTTTAGCCTCCTTTGCCATGCGCACGAGCAGCGAAACTATTGCCTCGCACCCCATCTGTAAACGGAGAGCTAGCAGGCGCACGATGCCGCGTGTCTCTTCGATGGCATCAAGGTTTTCACGTTGGAGGTTTTCGACTAAGGTTAGAGTAGCTGCTTCGAGATCGCCCAGTTCCCGTATGACTACAGGTACTGCATCCAACCCTGCTAGCATAGCGGCACGAAATCGCCGTTCCCCTGCAACTAGTTCGTATTTTACAGTTGCACTGGAAATCGGTCTGACGAGTAATGGATGCAGAATACCGTGTTGCAGAATTGATGAAGCGAGGTGATTTAAGGCTTCAAACTCAAAGTGATGCCGTGGTTGCTCCAGGTGGCTGAGCTGAATTTGTGCGATCGGCACTAGCTTGAATCGATTGGCTTCACCCTCTGCCATAACTACTTAAACCAACGAGCGAGACACAGGTTAAGTTAGATGAGTCTCAACTACTAGAAACTTGCTAGCTAGGTCGCTCAGAAATGCTTTGTTTCTCGGGCGATTACGCATTTCTAGCAGTTCTCCAAACATGACGATTTTTTAGCAGTTTGTTGATAAAAGAATCTTCCTGGATGTTTTTTTGAAGAATCTATTGATGTTAGAAGTATAACCCTAAATTTAGGTTGTTCCAACAACAATCGAATACTGCTGAAGAAAGATTTATCACATCCTACTTCTAGAGGAGCCAACAAACTTAGTATTACTAACAAACTCAGTATTCAACACGTTTTCTATTTTTAGTTTCAGACCGTCCGCTATAAAGCTTTAGGTAAAGGTTTAGAAGTCTCAGCCAAGCTGTCTGTCTAGTTATAGAGTTACTAATATACAGCCCTAGTGTGAAGCACTGGCACGGCACGAAGCTCGAATTCTCAACCGCGCACTAATATCGGGCAACGAGGGCTTTTTGTGTAGAAGCCCTCCTCGCATTGAGCTTCACCAAAAGTTGGCTCGAACCCACTCGTTAAAAAACTTGACACGAGTAGGAAAGTAAAATTTAATAATTGTTGAGTGCGATTAAAACTGTGAAAGCATCTGATGACGACCAGTGAAGCTGTTTAGGTTAGGCTCCCCAATTAGTAAAGCTCGCTTGCTTAGTTGTAAAGTTTCTTGCACGTATCCCGCACCAACAGTCATCGGCGGTAACTGATGCTGTTCTAGTATTGCTTGGATACGGTGAAAAGCTTCTGGCAAGCGATTGAATGGAATACTTGGAAAAGCATGATGGATGGAATGATAATTCAACCCCCCCATCAGCCATGCAACCAAGGGAATGGTCTGAAGGTTACGGCAGGCGTAAAGTTGGGTCAATTGGTGTCCGCTTGCTTTACCCCACTGTCCGTAGTGTTCTAAATGATCTCTTGCCTGACTCATCATGCCAACGACACGTTCGAGAACCAGCCAAAACAGCACGTATTCCAAAACTTTATTGTGCCAAATCGCAAATATGATACAAGTACTTTGCACTATAAGAATGCCAATGCCATCTAGCAGTAACATCCAAGGTAGAGAAGGCTTGTGCTGCCTCAATCGAAACGCATTCGCGCTCGTTTTGGCAATTAGCCCCACCCCAGCTAATCCGAATAGATCGATAACTAATTGATGGCGTATATACCACTGCATCCAAGGACTTGTTTGCTGGTACTCACTCAATGTCCATTGCACGCGCTCTGGGTCATCTAGATTAATTCCATTCCAAGCATGATGTAGTCGATGTAATTGAGCATAGGTTCCATGAGGCCACATCATAAAATAAGAGATCGAACGCGGTATTAGCTCGTCGAACCACGTCCAACCAGTCAACGTATGATGCACTGCATCATGGGTGCAAATCAGCCAAAAAGTATAAAATATTCCCATCAGCATCGTATAGCCAAAGAACAGGATGCTGTGGTGGGACGACCAAGCAAGGGTAGCAAGGCTTAAGACCACCAACCCCAAGCTGATAAAACGCCATAATCCTAGCCAAGGATTGACTGTTTCAAGATCGGCAATCGTAGGTCGTAGATTTTGAGGAAGATTGTGAGAAAGCGCGTTATTGTTTTTCATATTCCACCTCTACTAATATAGAGATGAATTCAGGCGTTCTTAAAATTCATGCAGCCTGATATTGTTGATACTTTAACGATAGCGCCACCAGAGGCTAGACAGTTTTCTTTTTCAAGATCGGGCGACATAATTTAAAGAATCTCCGATGAGGTAATAATTTCGCCGCAATTAGAAATAGCCCTTTAGACTGTTATCAATCGAGGCGAGTAGCAGGGAGAGTTAAATAAAGTCACCAAATCCGGACAGGAAATCGTTAGTGCAAGTCGCTGGACTCTAATGCGCGATGCCACGCTGATTGTGAAGTAAACATTTCCCCCAATCAACAGGATCGGTTTACTTGACGATCGCTTGCCACAAGTAGTGTTTAGATTTACAACTCACTCTTAAAGTCTTGCCTAACGTAGGATAAGCTGAAATTGGTCGCAAATGTGCAGCCAGTTACTGTTTTGTTGACTTTGCTGCAGTTGATTTTGATAAATTTTGCGGTAATCAACCGCTATGAGAATCCTACTAGTTGAGGATGATGAACTGGTTGCCAAAGCTTTAGCTCAATTCCTTACCGATCGGCACTATGCTATCGATATCGCTACAGATGGTGAGGTAGGTTGGGAACTATTAGCAGCATATACGTACGACTTAATTCTACTAGATGTCATGTTGCCCAAGCTAGATGGCATTACCCTTTGTCGGCAGTTGCGACGCATTGGCGATCGCACCCCGATTATCTTAGTGACTGCTAAAGACAATGGCACTAGTAAAGTTATTGGTTTGGACGCAGGGGCAGATGATTATGTGACTAAGCCTGTTGACTTAGCAGAATTATCGGCTCGGATACGCGCTCTACTGCGACGAGGGGATTTTGCCGTACCTCCCGTATTGGAGTGGGGCGACCTACGCCTCGATCCGAGTATATGTAAAGTCAGCTACAGCAACCAGCCGATCGATTTGACTCCAAAAGAGTATGTACTACTAGAGCTTTTCCTCCGCAATCGCCATCGCGTTTTTAGTTGTGGAGTAATCCTCGATCGCTTATGGTCTTATGATGAAGAAACTCCAGGTGAGGATACGGTGAGATCTCACATCAAGGGGTTAAGGATGAAACTGCGAGCGGCGGGAGTGCTAGACGATCCAATTGAGACAGTCTACGGCATTGGCTACCGCCTCAAATCGGTAGAACAGACAAAAACCAAGGAAAAAGCCAAAGTTGGGAAGAAAGCAGCTCGTCTTTCACCCCAACAAGAACAGCAGACGCTTACAGGGGTGGCAAGAGTTTGGGAACGAGTTAAAGAAAAGTTTATTGGGCGAGTCGTAACAATCGAGCAAGCGATCGCTTTACTGCCACAGCGATCGCTGGACGAGCAATTGCGTTCCTCAGCAGAGCAGGAGGCGCACAAGCTAGCAGGTTCGCTGGGAATGTACGGCTTTGCCTTGGGTTCTCGCCTCGCTCGGCAAATCGAAAACTTGCTGCGAGCTGGGGACTTGGTAACTCCAGAGCGATCGCGGCAACTGTCCGAACTCGTTGCGGCACTGCATCGAGAATTGCAACGCCCAACCGTTCAGAATCCAGAACTGCTATCGCAAGATGAATCTCCTTGGCTATTGATCGTAGAGCCAGACCGCTCATTGTCTGAAGGCTTAGTCATGGAGGCGGCTAGTCGGGGAATGCGCGGCGAAATCGCGACAGACCCAGTTGCCATTGAGGAACAGCTCAAAGCGCGATCGCGTCCTGATGCGGTGCTGCTGGACTTCTCGGCTGATACGGCTCAAGCAGGCGTAAAATTGCTAACAGAGCTGAATGCTTATACCCCACCTGTGCCAGCACTAATTCTCACAGACCGAGATAGCTTGCTCGATCGCGTTACAGTTGCTCGTTTGGGTGGACGCGGGTTTTTACACAAGTTTCTACCTCCAGCGCGAGTCCTCGATGCCGTGACGCAAATGTTGCAGCGCTGCCGTACTGCCGCAACGAGAATTATTGCTGTGGACGATGACCCGCAGGTATTGCAAGCCCTACACGTTTTACTAGAACCTTGGGGCATCAAAGTCTCGACCGTCAACAATCCCTTGCAGTTCTGGGACACTTTAGAAGCTGTAGCACCGGATCTACTCATTCTTGATGTAGAAATGCCGCAAATTAGTGGGATTGAGCTTTGCCAAGTTGCACGCAACGATCCGCGTTGGAGTGGACTACCAATTCTATTTCTGACCGCGCACGCGGATGCTGAAACGATGCAGCGCGTATTTGCTGCAGGTGCCGACGATTATGTTAGTAAACCAATAGTCGGACCGGAACTGGTCAGCCGCATCCTCAATCGGCTAGAGCGATCGCGCCTATTGCAGAATCTCGCTCAAACCGATGCTCTGACTAAAGTTGCCAATCGCCGCCAGTCAACCCAAGAGTTATCCCAACTGCTGCGCTTAGCCCAGTTGCACGACCGACCGCTATGCTTCGCTATTCTAGATTTAGATCGTCTCAAGCAGATCAACGACCGATACGGTCATGCAGTCGCAGATGAAGTGTTGTCCCGCTTGGGAGAGCAGCTGCGACGCACCTTTCAAAGTGAAGATGTTGTAGGTCGATGGGGTGGGGCAGAGTTCGTTGTTGGGATGTATGGGATGACGGCAAGCGATGGAGTGCGGCGGCTGCTTGAAGTCCTGCTTAACTTGCGTCGGCAGGATTTTACTCCCGATCGCGGACAATTGACCGCGACTTTTAGTGCTGGTGTCGTCCAGTATCCCCAAGACGGTTCCGACTTGCAAGCGTTATATCGAGCTGCGGGTATTGTATTACAGCAAGCTAAAGTCGCGGGAGGCGATCGCGTACTCAGCGGTTAGTTAAATATCTAGTTTACCCGTTGGGGCAAGCTAGGGGAGTAGGGGAAGTAAGGGAAGTAGGGAAAGAAACGTTATGAAAGCTCCATTGCCTAAAGATGAAGCAGCTAGACTAGAAGCCCTGCATCAATACCAAATTTTGGACACCGACCCAGAAGTAGCTTTTGACGACCTAACTCGATTAGCAGCACAGATCTGCAACACTCCTATTGCCCTAGTCAGCCTGATCGACGATTGCCGCCAGTGGTTCAAGTCAAAAGTGGGATTGCAGGCAAGAGAAACACTTCGCGATCTGGCGTTTTGTGGTTATGCCATTCTGCAACCCAGCGATGTTCTGATTGTCCCCGATACACTTGAAGACGAACGATTTGCCACTAATCCGCTAGTGACTGCTGTACCTCACATTCGGTTTTATGCTGGCGCTCCGCTCGTGACTCCTAAGGGATATCCATTGGGGATGCTCTGCGTTATCGATCGGCTACCACGGCAGTTAACTGAAGCACAGGTTGAGGCACTACGCATCCTGAGTCGTCAGGTCATGGCTCAACTGGAGTTGAAGCGGCATTTAGTAGAATCAGCGCGACTCAATACTCAATTGCAAGCTGAAATCAGCGATCGCCAGCGGATCGAAGCGGAACGACAGCCACTTTTGGCTCGCGAACAAGCAGCACGGACAGAGGCAGAAACAGCCCGCAATCGAGTGACAAGCATTCTAGAAAGTATCACCGATGCGTTTTTTGCTTTGGATGGCGAGTGGCGATTTACCTACTTGAACGATCGCGCAGAGCAACTCTTACAGCGATCGCGCGATCGCTTGCTAGGGCAAAGTATTTGGCAAGAGTTTCCTGAAGCCGTCAATTCTAATTTTTACCAAAAGTATTGCCAAGCAAGAGCGCAGCAGGTTAGTGTCGAATTTGAAGAGTTCTATCCGCCGCTTCAGACATGGTTTGCAGTCCATGCCTATCCTACTAAAGAAGGTTTGTCTATTTATTTCAATGATATTACAGCACGCAAATCGGCAGAGCAGAAACTAAAACAGATTACATTGCTACAGCAGGCAATTTTAGAGAGCGCCAACTATACGATTATTTCTACCACTGTTGACGGTACGATTTGCACCTTCAACTCCACCGCCGAGCGCTGGTTGGGATATACTGCCTCCGAAGTTGTTGATAAAACCACACCCGCACTCATTCACGACTGGAACGAAATCGTCCAACGGGCGCAGGAATTATCGCAGGAGATGGGAGTACCGATTGAGCCTGGATTTGAGGTTTTTGTTGCCAAGGCACGGCGCGGAGAGCCAGACGAGTGCGAATGGTCTTACATCCGCAAGGACGGCAGCCGCTTTCCAGTGCTACTATCAGTGACGCGCTTGGTAGATGCGGCAGGCAACATTACTGGATTTCTTGGCATTGGCAGCGACATCACAGAACGCAAGCGTTCGGAAAGAGAATTACAACGCCAGAATTTGCGCTTGCAACTGTTTGCTGAAGTCTCGCAGAAGATCCGTCAGTCTCTGCATTTAGAAGAAATTCTCCAAACTGCCGTTACAGAAGTGCAAAGAATTCTCCAAGTAGATCGAGTCCTGTGCTATCAGTTGCGCTCGGATGGCTCTGGCACAGTCGTGCAAGAAGCAGTAGTACCTGGCTGTATGCCAATTCTAGGACGGAACATTGTTGACCATTGCTTTCGAGAAGAGTATGTCCAATTGTACCGTCAGGGACGAATCAGCGCGATCGCTGACATCGAGCAGGCTGACATCCAACCTTGCCACGTCGAATTTTTGCGGCAGTTTAATGTCAAGGCAAACTTGGTAGTACCGATTTTACTACGGGAAGACCTTTGGGGTTTGTTAATTGCACACCATTGTACTGCCCCCCGACAGTGGACTAGTTTTGAACTAGAACTGTTGCAACATCTAGCCAACCAAATCGGCATTGCGATCGCCCAAGCTCAACTTCTAGAACAAGAAGTTCGGCAACGTCAAGAACTACACGCCCTGAGTCGGGCGCTGGAAAGTGCAGTCGAGGGCATCTCGCGGCTAGACACGCAGGGACGTTATATCATGGTCAACCCAGCATACGCCAGCATGGTAGGCTACCAACCAGAAGAATTGGTTGGTATGCAGTGGCAGCTCACCGTCCACCCCGAAGACCGAGAAAAAATGCAGGCTGCTTACCAAAAGATGCTACTACAAGGCAAGGTAGAAGTTGAAGCTAGGGCAGTGCGTAAAGATGGCTCAGTCTTCGACAAGCAACTCGTCATGGTCAATGAATACGATCGCCAGCAGCAATTCATCGGTCATTACTGCTTTATGAAAGACATTAGCGATCGCCGAGAAATCGAACGGATCAAAGATGAGTTCGTCTCGGTGGTGAGCCACGAGCTGCGGACACCCCTAACTTCGATTCGCGGTGCTTTAGGTCTTTTAGCCAGCGGCGTACTGCACGTTAACCCTGAAAAGGCGCAACGCATGTTAGATATTGCCGTAAATAATACCGATCGGTTAATTCGCCTGATCAATGACATTTTGGATATCGAGCGCATCGAGTCAGGCAAAGTCGCCATGAACAAACAAGCTTGCGATGCTGCTTCCCTGATGAGCCAGGCGATCGAAGTCGTGCGACCCCTGGCAGAGAAGGCAGAAATCAGTTTATCTGTAACTCCAATCTCCGCTCAACTGTGGGGTGACCCCGATCGGATCGTTCAGGTCTTTACCAACTTACTCAGCAATGCGATTAAATTCTCACCCCCAGGATCTACAGTGTGGCTGAGTGCGGAATTAGGGGCAAGGAGCGAGGAGCGAGGAGTGAGGGAACCTGAAGTAGAGGGAACTAGGAGAGGTGAGAACACAGGGCGAGAAATCCAAAATCCAAAATTCAAAATCCAAAATTCAAACTTCTCCGATCCCCTCGCTCCTCGCTCCTCACTCCTCACTCCTCATGTCACGTTCCAAGTGAAAGACACAGGACGAGGCATTCCAGAAGATAAGCTCGAAACTATCTTTGGACGCTTTCAGCAGGTGGATGCCTCTGACTCGCGAAAAAAAGGAGGGACTGGCTTGGGTTTAGCCATCTGTCGCAATATCGTGCAGCGTCATGGAGGGCGAATTTGGGTGACTAGCACTCTTGGCACAGGCAGCACTTTTTACTTCATCCTGCCCATCCTCCAGCCTACGCCACCCGCTGAATCAGAAATATCAACCGCTACCTCACTCCTCACCCCTTACTCTTCACCCCTCATTTTAGTCTGCGACGACGATCCCTCTGTCCGCACTGTAGTGCAAGCCATGCTCGAACAGGGAGGATACCGAGCGATAACAGTAGCTTCTGGGCAGGAAGCAGTCGTGGAGGCAGCCCAACAGCATCCTGACGCGATCCTCCTCAACTTAATGATGCCAGGGATGAACGGCTGGGAAACTCTAGCAGCGCTAAAAGCACAAGCGAAGACAAAAGACATTCCAGTTACGATCCTCAGCGGCTTACTGCCAGACGCATCACCTCATCCAGGGGTAAGCGATTGGATTGTTAAACCTCCAGATGAGCGATCGCTGTTCCAGGCTTTAAGTCGAGCCTTATGCGATCGCAACATCAAAGTTTTGATCGTAGAAGATGACACCGATCTCGCGCGAGTCCTGATTGCTATGTTTGAACGCTATGGCATTGAAACTTTTC
Source organism: Chroococcidiopsis cubana SAG 39.79 (assembly GCF_003991895.1). NCBI lineage: Bacteria > Bacillati > Cyanobacteriota > Cyanophyceae > Chroococcidiopsidales > Chroococcidiopsidaceae > Chroococcidiopsis > Chroococcidiopsis cubana. The sequence continues at coordinate 8,822 of NZ_RSCK01000039.1, read as the reverse complement.
ATGCCCAAACAGGCACAGAAGCGATCCAACTGGGTCAAAAGATTATCCCTGACTTGCTGGTACTCGATCTGATCGTGCCAGAAGGCGATGGGTTTGCCGTAGTAGACTGGCTGCGACAGCATAACCGTCTGTGCCAAGTGTCGCTCGTCGTCTACACTGCAAAAGATATCAGCGTTACCGACCGCGAGCGATTAAAGCTAGGACAAACTTTATTTCTTACTAAAGGACGAGTTAAACCAGAGGAATTTGAGCAACAGGTCATTAGCTTGCTTAACCGCATTATTCATCATCGGAAGAGAAATAGCAATGGTGGTAGCTAAGCGTATCCTCATTATTGATGACGAAGATGATATTCGAGAAGTAGCCCAACTTAGTTTAGAAGCAGTAGGTGGCTGGGAAGTTGCAACCGCCGCTTCGGGTATAGAAGGATTGGAGAAAGCAGCAGCCGAACAGCCTGATGCTATTCTCTTGGATGTGATGATGCCCGACATGGATGGCATTGCTACCTTTAAACAACTACAAGCCAACCCAACAACTGGGCATATCCCAGTCATTTTACTTACGGCGAAAGTGCAATCTGCCGATCGGCAGCGCTTCGCTCAACTCGGCATGGCAGCAGCAATCGACAAACCTTTCGATCCAATGGAATTAGCCGATCGAGTGACAGAAATCTTAGGCTGGAATTGCTGAAAAAATCTTTTCCCTCTCCACGAGTTCTCCATTTTTTCACTCTAACTTCAAGATAGAGCTAACCGATCCTGACTTTCACTGAAGTTGAGTAGCTCAACCAGGTACAAAGATCGTTTCGCAGCTCTGAGTGACTGAAAATTTCAAACTCTAGTACAGTGCTTGTAGCTAGCTGGAGAGATAGATAACTCAGATGGAGTGATATTTATCGTGTATAACATCGATCGCACAGAAGAATTTGATTCAAGCGTCGCTTTATTAGTTGATATTTTCAAGCTAAAAAACAAGGCACTTGTAGAATCTTGCCGCAAGACTTTTATTGCTCTGTTTGGTTCTGATTGTACAACAGATATGATGACTGCCGCAGTCTTTCAGTTAGCTGCAACTGATTCCGATACTTGTCACTGGGCTTTACACACTTTTTACGAGCTGGATGCTTGTCTTCAATTAATCGAAGGAGCTATTAAGTTTGCTATCCAAAAATTAATTGAGTTAGGTTTTGTTCTGGGCAAAGACTTTAGTGCCAATGCCAACGGAGAAATTTTACTTAATCGAGCAGCTAAAATATCTTTGCTAAAAAATATATCAGATGCAGATTGGAACTTTCTCAAAGAAATTTTACAAGTTGTTGAATAATCGTACAAAATTACTGAAAAGTAGGACTTAAAAATCAAAGTCAGGTAATTAAAACATGAACGCACTGAGTTCAAACCGCTCTCAAATTAGTTTATTTTCACCGCTGCGTCAGTGGATTGAATCGATAAAAATTGTTGATTCTGGAATAGCTCGCTTGGTATGCCGAGTTATTCCTGCTCGTTGTCCATTCGAGCGCAAGATTCAACTTTTTAACCGCACGTTACTTTACATCTCACCCTTGTGCAAGCTTAATCCTCTCTACGAGCAATTAGTTGAACTGCGCTACAAATCCTTATGTTATTTAGTAGATGAATGCGGTGAAGATGTAACTATTTACTACCAAACAATGGGAGACTAATATGTCTCGCGATCGCAATGGTTCGCCATTTGTAAAAATTGTCTATGCCAAGACTATATTGAATGGAAAACTAGAGATATAGCAGTTCTAAATGATTTGTAAAGCAGGCTTCTAGCCTGCGGCAGGCTATATATATGCCGATAGTTCGTTGAAACAAAGGGAGTATTAAATGACCGACACTCAAGTAAAAACTCTAGACGAGGCGAGCAAAAAACAGGCGTTCGCGCCTCAGCCGCAGGTAAAGCAAAGTGTTAGTAACTGCTACATGAAGCGCGTAGAAAAGAAAGTTGCTCTCACTCGCGGTGTAGAAGGTTCATTAAACCTATCAACCTCGCTCTCTTTACCAATACCTAGATTTCGCAAGCGCCAGATGGTTCGCTTCATTGGTGGTATAGGCACGATCGAGAATTGTAGAGCCAGTGCTGGCGCATGGCTTTATATGGTAGAAATGGCTCAAGGTCCCGAGCCAGAAATGGGTAGGATTGGTCCCGAAACAACGATCGTGCTGTATGAAGCAGATCTTCAGGCGGTGATAAACTAAGAGCCACAACGGACTTACTATGAATCAGTTGTGCTTTTTGGCTTCCGGCTCGAATCAAGCTGACTCCGGTATTGTAGGATAATCCACTCACCCGACTAATATCACGTAGGCTTGTTGCTTTGCAGTCTGCCTGTAAGATGATTCGTACTTGTTCTTCAGCGTGAATGTTTGCTGACAATTTGGGCAATAATATCGTTGACAACATGAGCTTGTTAAACCCTTGTTTATGGGTCTTGTCATGGCTACATAGTGGGCAAGGCATAGCTTGGTAGAACCGGAGTAGTTTTTTTTACCCATAACATAAGATCGGTTCCACGCTTTCCTGCCACACAACAGGATTTTTGACATCTATTAATTTGAAATCTAACAATGTCACCCCTTATTTCGCTAAGCCTCCTCATCGTTGGCTAGATTAAACTTTAAATCGTCCAAAACGTACTTGGATGAAATTCGGCGATCCTGTTGACGGACAAAAATTTTGTACAGAGCCATTAACGTAGGTAGAAAGTAAGAGCAAGTGGTGATGAGGAATACAACTAAAATCGAGATCGAACTGAAGGTGAAGAAAATTTCTAAGTGTGACATAAATTTATCCAAATTCTCTCTTTAATGTCTGACTAAATTTCAGAGTAGTTATGCCTCTGCCTACTGCTAGGTTTGTACTTTGATGCCCATAGCGTCTCTGCTGGCGGAAAAAAGAGGAATAACACGAACGACCACAATGAGAATGAACGTGAGAACGAACGACGGGGAAAAGCAGGTTGAGTCAATCGCGATCGCTCTTTGCTACTCCAAACAGTAACTATGCCAGCTAGCAAGGCAATGAATGTCAGTAAAGGGAGCAACATAAAACCTCCTGATAGTAGAAATACTCGATCTCGTCCTGTCATGCATACGTTAGCAACTACAGCAAGTAACGGCAATATTTCTTAACTGTTGCAAAAAATCGTTACAACTCTAAACAAAGCTCTTAGTTTGCTTTGGCGATCGCCCGGTGCTAGAAATGTGGCTCGAAGCTAGACAGGAAATAAGCTTGAGCTGTACTACGGTTTCACTAGGAAGTGTCAGAACTATGAGACAGATGTAGAACGCGCGCTCAATTATGATTCTCAAAAATCAACTTGGGGGAAGCTTGGCAACTCAAGTTGGAGTTTCTATAAAGTCTCAGGAGACGCTGGTTTTTAAATTTCAGTTTAATGACTGCGAATATTAGCTGGGTTGCTAGGTAAATATTCTAGTTATTTTTATCACAATGAAACTTGAGATTTATCTCTTTCCTTAGTTAGAGGATTGAGCTTTGAAGAGTAGTTATCTTGTTGATTACCCATAGGAAGAAGCAAGAATAATACGCTCGAACAGCACAAAGTGTTTTGTGTCAGTAACAGCATAACCTCAATTTTTTGAATTGCTATTTACTTAGCAATTCAAACTTTTTATGCTCGAATAAGCAAATACAGCAAAGATAAATAAAAATATTAAAAATAATTTTTATTGTTTTCTTTTTTAACCAATTTATCTCTAAAATGTTGTTATCTATCTGGTGTAAAACACCATGACGCTAATTCATGTCGCCCTTGAGTTGAATAATAAAAAAGCGTAGATTTACAGTAAAGTATTGCGATCGCGCTTCAACTCAAATCGGCAGTTAGAGAAAATGTGAGTAAAATTCATGGCAACAAAATTTCCTAAGTTTAGCCAGGATCTCGCCCAAGACCCGACAACTCGTCGGCTTTGGTATGGGATTGCTCAAGCTCACGACTTTGAAAGCCACGATGGGATGACCGAAGAGAACCTTTATCAAAAGATCTTCGGGACTCATTTTGCTCAAGTGGCAATCATCTTTTTGTGGACATCTAGCTTGCTATTCCACGTTGCTTGGCAGGGCAATTTCGAGCAATGGATTAAAGATCCACTGCACGTTCGTCCCATTGCTCACGCAATTTGGGATCCTCACTTTGGTAAAGCCGCAGTCGATGCTTTTACCCAAGGTGGGGTAAACTATCCCGTTAACATTGCCTACTCTGGGGTTTATCACTGGTGGTACACCATCGGGATGCGGACAAATGGCGACCTCTATATGGGCGCTGTATTCCTGCTACTACTAGCGTCTCTGTTCCTATACGCTGGCTGGCTACACTTACAACCTAAATTCCGTCCCAGTCTTTCGTGGTTCAAGAGTGCCGAGCCTCGCCTCAACCACCACCTAGCAGGGCTATTTGGCGTTAGCTCTCTGGCTTGGGCTGGACACCTAATTCACGTTGCGATTCCCGAATCTCGCGGTCAGCACGTCGGTTGGAGTAATTTCCTCACCACTCCGCCACACCCAGAGGGATTGAGACCATTTTTCACTGGGGACTGGGGTGCTTATGCTGTTAGTCCCGACACGGCGAACCACGTATTCGGCACGTCAGAGGGCGCAGGAACTGCAATTCTGACTTTCTTAGGTGGTTTCCATCCCCAAACCCAGTCCTTGTGGCTGACGGATATGGCACATCACCACTTGGCGATCGCAGTCATATTTATCATTGCCGGACACCAATACCGCACCAACTTTGGGATCGGTCACAGCATCAAAGAGATGCTCAATGCTAAGAACTTCTTTGGGATTGAAACAGAAGGTCAGTTCAACTTGCCTCACCAAGGGCTGTACGACACCTATAACAACTCGCTGCACTTCCAACTGTCTATTCACTTAGCAGCGTTAGGAACGGCGCTTTCTTTGGTGGCACAGCACATGTACGCCATGCCTCCCTACGCCTTCATCGGGCAAGATTTTACGACTCAAGCAGCGCTGTACACGCACCACCAGTACATTGCGATCGCCTTTATGATAGGAGCGTTCGCCCATGCGGGGATCTTCTGGGTACGCGACTACGACCCAGAACAAAATAAGGGTAACGTTCTCGATCGCGTCTTGAAGCACAAAGAAGCGATTATCTCCCACTTATCTTGGGTGTCTCTCTTCTTAGGCTTCCACACTCTAGGGATTTACGTCCACAACGACGTAGTGGTTGCCTTCGGAACTCCCGAAAAGCAAATTCTGATTGAACCAGTGTTCGCACAGTTCATTCAGGCTTCCCACGGTAAAGTTCTATATGGCTTTAACACTCTGTTATCAAATCCCGATAGCATTGCTTCCACAGCTGGCGCGACCTATTTACCAGGTTGGTATGAGGCGATTAACAACACCACGAACTCTCTGTTCTTGACCATTGGTCCTGGTGACTTTTTAGTACACCATGCCTTTGCTTTGGCGATCCATACTACTGTTTTGGTTTTGGTCAAAGGTGCGTTGGATGCCCGTGGTTCCAAACTGATGCCCGATAAGAAAGACTTCGGTTATGCCTTCCCTTGCGATGGTCCCGGTCGGGGTGGCACTTGCGATATCTCCGCTTGGGACTCCTTCTACTTAGCTGCTTTCTGGGGACTCAATACTGCTGGTTGGGTGACGTTTTACTGGCACTGGAAGCACTTAGGTATTTGGCAAGGTAACGTGGCTCAGTTCAACGAGTCTTCTACCTACCTCATGGGTTGGCTGCGCGATTATCTCTGGCTATACTCGGCTCAGTTGATTAACGGCTATAACCCATATGGCATGAATAACTTATCTGTCTGGGCTTGGATGTTCTTATTCGGACACCTGGTATGGGCAACTGGTTTCATGTTCCTGATCTCTTGGCGCGGTTACTGGCAAGAGTTGATCGAAACTTTGGTCTGGGCGCACGAGCGGACACCTCTAGCCAACCTAATTCGTTGGAAAGACAAGCCTGTAGCTATGTCTATTGTTCAAGGTCGCCTGGTTGGTTTAGTTCACTTTGCGGTTGGCTACATCCTTACCTATGGCGCTTTTCTCATTGCTTCAACCGCTGGTAAATTTGGTTGAGGTTGTAGAGGAGAAATACATGTTTAATTGAGACTTTACGAACGTTAGATGTAGCGTCTCTACATAAAACCCAACCTATTTCTATCTTATAGGTAGGGTTTTTTATTATGAGTATTTCTTGCTTTTCTCAATTAGGTAAAATACTATTTTTTAGAGACTTACGTTAATATATCTCTACTACCTATACCGACGAAGAGCGGTCTTGAAATTAGTAAAAATTCGTGTCGTTTTCTAACAGCAACTTGTATCCATATAAACATAACTTTTAACAACTATCTCTTTCTTTAGTTAGTGTTGAGCTTCTAATACATTTAGTTAATCTATAAATAAGTGAATTCTCTGCCTCATGCAGACTTACTGTCCTAGATAGCTTTCCTAAAAGAGACAGAACTGGTATAGTTTTTCTTCTCTGATTGGGCACTGGTTAGCTTTCTAGGATTTTTACTTTATTGGTGCAAGAAAAACCGCCAGGGTTATATCGCAGGCGGGTAGGAAAGGAGGAGAAAATTAGCTTAAATATTAGATTTTGACACTACTTTTGAGTCGAACTCAGCTAAGGGTTAATGATGCCGAAGTAGAGAGCAGCAATAAAAACGAGAATTGCTAGAGTCACTATGCTGAGAGTGATACGAAACTTGGTATTAGGCAGTTGCTCGCGGGTTAGTACGCTATCTGCTTGTACCTGAGTTATCGGTTCAGATTTCGAGTCAGGATTAATGTGAGAAGTTGTGTCGTTTGCTAAAGCAGGAGAGGTTTTCGATGCCGGATCTGGGCGCGCAGTTTCGCGGTTGTCTATTTCAGGAGATGTATCCTTGGGGGAGTCGGGGGTTTCAGTGTTTGGTGTTTGGTTGTCTGGCGATCGCATGATTGTTTAGTGGTTTTTTAGTAACACATGTATTGCCATAGTTTCAAATATTGATTAGTGACTGCATCTTTCTATAGAACCAACTGCTTGAAAAAGGTTTCTATCAAAGGAGTTAGCTCGATCTAAAGTTTAGTTGTAACGCTAAATACAATACCAATCACTCGTTGTTTGTACGTCTTCGCTGCCGCACGAAACAAGGGATCGATTCGTAAGCTTGAATATCAGCAATTTTCTCACTACGTCTGTAACTTGGCTGAAGCCTTAGCAAAGTGAGATGGTCGCTTTGCGAACCGCCAAAGGCATCGCTATATTTTGTATTCAAAAATACAATTTTTTCTCAACCTAAAATATATCTTCAGTCTAGGTAAAACAGACTGAAAGGATGAAGCTGTAATACTTAGAGTTTTTCATCATAAGAGATGAAAAGGTGCTTCACTAACTTCACCAAAAGAATAGAAATTTATGTTCGGCATTGGAGAGTATGTGCTTCATCAAAAGACAGGGCACATCGGTAAAGTCATTGGTTACGGACACGAAATACTTAATGGTGTTTATACAACGACACTGAAAGTACTGGTAGATTACGCTGAAACTTCTGGAAAGCGAGGAGTTGTAGAAGAGGACTTGTATTCAGCCTGGGTAAAGTGGATAAGGTCTTAACGCTTCTACATAAGAGGTAAGCACAAGAGTTGGCTAAGCATTTATGGCGGAAATTTTCGATCTAGGCATGAGTGATGAGGAATACTTGCAACTGACTGCTCAAGGTAGAGATCCAGTGCAGGAACAGATTCTTGTCAGGAACCTTATCCACGCTGGAGTAGCAGCAGCAGAAGCCAATCGAGTTGCACCATTACTGCAAAAATTAGTTCGTTCGCCTCAGGAGGAAACTTTGATTAAAAAGGTTTGGCAGCAAGTCAGAAGCCAATAAGTCGAGTCGCTTCGCGCCAATTTACGCATTATGAAATCACGCATTAGTTTTTTGCAAATCTGGTCGTTCTTCTGAAAGAATTGCACCTTCCACAGGGCATACTTGCAGACAAATACCGCAGTCAATGCAGCCAGTAAAGTCAATCCAGTTCCAATCAGTACCTTTGGCATTTTTGCCTGAGCCTGGATAAATACAGGCAACGGGGCAGGCATCAATGCAATCGGCAATACCTTCACAAGTGTTAGCAATAATTGTATATCCCATAACATCTCCATTCAAAATACTTTTACCCATGAGCTTTGGGGAAAAAATTATTAATTGCTTTTTAGGTTTCTATAATTCTTATTTTTCTTCTTCTATCCAGGGTCAGAGCGTAATATTAAGCTGCTTTGTACTCGTTAATACAAGACATCTCTTAGTTACTGCTGCGTATAAACTTTAGCAATCGAGAATGACGCACTAAATTTAGCTCGAAGTAGCGTATTAAACATTTAGTATTAGGCAAGATATTCATATTAACAGTGTAAAAAGATAAGTGTAAATTTAAACTCAGAAGCTAGAACCGAGCAATGCAATAGGTATGTGCGATATGTATGTTGTACAACAAATTTTTGTTCTAAAAACTATCTCTCTAGGGATATATAAATTACTCTTTGGTATTTAACAATTGATCTAGTGGCAAGAATAATCAAGGTGGAAGCTCGACCCTATTTATAGTTTTATAAATAGAGTTTGAATGAAGTAGTAAACGAGGCTAGCGTTTCAAGAATAATTTAGGCAGCAACTAAATTTCGCAAAAAATGAAATAAACTCCTCTAGTTCTAGCTGTAGATACTTAAGCAGGTAATAGAGCAATTCCTAGTCTACTGAGGTACGATTAATAGTAATGTTGTGTATTCTGCCCAGATAAAAATGAAGGCATAC
>NZ_RSCK01000038.1:58239-60683 GCF_003991895.1 Chroococcidiopsis cubana SAG 39.79 | reverse complement strand
GTATGCCTTCATTTTTATCTGGGCAGAATACACAACATTACTATTAATCGTACCTCAGTAGACTAGGAATTGCTCTATCTCACTCAGAAAGTTGGCAATTGCGATCGTCATTTGTCATTCAACCAGTAGAATGCCTGAGCGCGTGTAAACGTCCTTGTGCTGTAGCTTTAGCTGCACCAAATAAAACAACTCTCATGTTTGGTGACTTGCCACCTTTAGAAAGCGCAGCAGCCGTATTGCAATTAGCATCACAATACTACAACAGCACTGATGGAATTGTGACGCGCCAGGAAAGACCGGAGATCTTGCAAAAAGGGATTTTGGCGCGAATTCCGCCTTTCCCTCAAGAAAGGCAATGCAACTATGAAAACGACTAGAAAAAACTTGGATGTAGTCATTGTAGGCGCAGGTGCAGCTGGGGTGGGTTGCGGTGTAGTACTACACGATCTGGGCATCAAAAATTTTGTCATCTTAGAGCGCGATCGCGTGGGAGCAACATTTAGCCGCTGGTCCGCAGAAATGCGCTTTATCACCCCCTCTTTTCCCAGTCACGGCTTTGGTTTGTTGGATCTCAATGCGGTTGTTTGGGATACTTCCCCAGCCATAGCATTCAAGCGCGAGCATCTCACGGGCAAGGAATACGCGCTCTACTTGCAAACCGTTGTCGATTATTACCATCTGTCCGTACAGACAGGGGTAGATGTGCAAAAAATTGACCCATTACCTCAGCAACAGGGTTTTCTCCTTCAGGGGGCGACAAGCGCCTGAAAACCGTTGCTGCCAAAGACTTACCCATTTGTCACCTCCCGAAAAAATTCTTGCTTATTGACAACAAACTTTCTTGAGAGGAAATCGAACGGGATTTATGGTAAAAAAGAACGGTCTCGTCAGTTAAGCAAGACCGCAGTTAAAAATGATGCCATTATTCTATCAAACCTTGCTCGAAAAGTACTTGACCCCAGCCCAAGTAATTACTTTAAAAATGTTGGTCTGGCTGCTGCAAACTCAAAAACAAATGAGATTAAAAAGACTAGCAGCTACCCTGCCTTTACCTATCCAACAGAATAGCCGGCGACGACATTTACAAAGATTCTTAACTCTAGACGCTTTAAGTGTGGTATTGCTGTGGTTACCGATTGTTCAAGAGATTTTAACAAGATATTCTAAAACAGGAGCGAGACTAGTTATTGCCCTGGATAGAACGCAGTGGAAAGAAAACAATGTGTTGATGGTTAGTGCGATTCATAAAAAAAGGGCAATTCCCATATTTTGGGTGTTGCTGGAGAAAGGTGGTAGTAGCAATCTCGGAGAGCAACAAAAAGTCTTACGTCCGGCAATTCGTCTATTAAAGAAGTATAAGTTAGTCGTAGTTGGAGATAGGGAATTTCATAGCATAGAACTAGCAAGTTGGTTGCAGCAAGAGAATGTCAGCTTTGTGCTACGTCAAAAACAGAACACTACGTTTCGCCAAAAAAGACACTCGTTCCAACCGTTAAATAGTATTCCTATTCGTCCAGGAAGCCGGCAATTCTATCCGAACTCACTCTGACTCAAACAGCAGGAAAGGGTCGCTTCAATCTAGCCGTGTATTGCAAAAGAAAGTACCGAGGTAAGCAAAAGAAGGTAGCTTGGTATTTATTAACTAATTTCCCAAATTTAAACTCTGCCATTAAAATTTATAGTCAACGTTTTGGAATTGAGGCAATGTTCCGTGATTGTAAAACTGGCGGCTACAACCTTGAAGGCTCAAAAGTAAATTCCGATAGACTTGTACGTTTGATTTTATTAATTGCCATCTCTTTGACTTCAGCATGGCTGCAAGGACAAAGAACTCAATTTCAAAGACGACAACCATATGTCTGCCGCTCCCCAGAAAAAGGTAGAACTAGATTTCGACACAGTAATTTTTGGCTCTTGTTTATATGGGCAAAATTGGATAGTTGCTTGGAATGAGTGCCAGGCATGGGTTGAAGAACTCATCAGTTCCATTCGCAATAAACAGAGCTTTTATCAAAGGGGATTAAGGGCTATGACGCTCATACAGCAAGCACTCTAGCTCCATCGTCGCCCCCTGAAGGCGATCGGCTTCGTCAATAAACCATTCCAACTAGAAGACTCGGCGAACGCACCATGAACGAACACGATCGTGGGCTTGTTGACCTGTGCATTTGCAGTACTCATAATAGCTCCTAGAGAAGTGATGGTAAGAGTTCCTAAAAAGAGAGTGACAATCAGAAGCAGGCGGATGCTGTTCCTGAAGTTAAGCATGTTCATAGTGCGATCTCCATTTGAATTTGGGTAGTGCTTTCCTTCTGTTTCAACGAGCATTGACTGAAAATGTGATTTCTTGATGGCTGAACTTGTAGTAGGTCACACCATTTTATGAAATGCCTGCGACAGATAAAGCATGGAGAATATAATTCCAGCCTGTTAAGCTCACAATA
>NZ_RSCK01000038.1:0-58229 GCF_003991895.1 Chroococcidiopsis cubana SAG 39.79 | reverse complement strand
AGGATATGCCGAACTTTATCTCTCAATTCATCCAGATTATCGAACAACTGCCAGCCTAAAAAACTCTTGATGTACTGCCACAGTCTTTCAATTGGGTTAAGTTCGGGACAGTGGGAGGGTTGGAAGAATAAGATAATGTTGTCTGGTACGATTAAATCAATCGCTTTGTGAAAAGAACCGTTGTCAAGTTGTAGAATGTGAAAATCTTGAGCATAAGTCTGAGAAAATAAGTCTAAAAAAGCTTGCAAGCAAGTGGTATCCAAGTGAGAAAACTCGTAAAAAAAGCGACAACCTGTTGTCGGCTCAACGACACCGTAAACATAGTAATTCTCTCGTTTCCATTGTCCGATTCCGATTGGTTTAATGCCGCAACCTGTTAACAGCCGACGCTCAATAGTTTTTAGCCCAAAGCGAGATACCATTATGACACCAATAGCGTAGTTGCTTCTCCTCTATTCCTTGACTTCGTAAAGATGCAACTATTGACTGTAAATGGTTTGGTAGTTTTTTTTAAAGTCGTTGAGTTCTTCTGAGTTCTGCTCGCTACTGCGTGGTCGTGATGATTTCAGTTTGGCGTTTAGCTTGTCACGAACTAAACGGTGAACAACGTGATAATTTGCTTCAACTCCTAGTACAGTTTTGAACCATAACTGCACTTCTTTATAACTAGAAAATCCTTCTGGATCTTTTAATTCTTCTTTTAACGATGCGATCGCCTCTGCTGATCTCACCATCGGTCTCCCTTGGCTTTTGTGTTGGGACAACAATTGGCATAGTCCACCACTACGATAAGAGCGTAACCAACGTTGAACTGTAACTCGATTCCGTCCCAGAATTGCTGCCAAGTGTTGTACTGTCTCGACTTGTTTTGTTTTCAGCAGATATAATGCTTGTACTCTTTCCTTGCCAAAAGCTGTTGTTTGTGCCGCTAATAACGTTTTCAGCTCTTCAACTGATTCAATGATGTCAATTTTAACCACGCCAGACATAGCATTTCACCTTTTGATACCTCCTACTATCTGTAGCATCTTTAAAGTAAAATGGTATTACCCCTCTTCTGTTACTTTAGGCAAATTCAACGAATCTACGTGGTTTTAGCCTACGAAAAATCAAGGTTTCACCCCAGTTTGACAGAAGAGGGATTACGGGTGTATTTATTGCAGATTTATGTATAAAAACTGCTGTTTTTGAATTGTTACTAACTTGACATTGACCCGCAAATTGTTCTATTCTGCTCAAGCTTATAAAAAATATTCGCAATAATATCGACTTAGATTTGAGAATGATTTAAGTGGATTGACTAGACGTGAGAAAACCGGATTGAAAAGACAGTCGTTACTCCCAGGCTTGTGTGTGGGTGAATTTTTTGTGTGGTTGACAACTCTTATTCGTTCCCAGTTGTCATCAATGCTTTTGACGATGACATACGGTGCAACAGTTTAGGTAGATAGGGTGTGAGGTAAAGTCATGAAGCTGCATTTATTGCTCTCCTGCGTCGCACTGCTCAGTGTTGGTATGATGCCGACAGCAATGGCATCACCAAAGTCTCCTGAGGAAGTTGCCAAATATTCCCATCAGAGATCGCTGCCTGTCGCGGCAAAAGTGCGATCGCCACAAAATCCTTTAGCTGCGCGTCTGCGTGAGGTAAAACAGCCTCACAAAACCGTACAGTCCCTATCTCAAGCTTCTCCGTTAGCGCCAGCGAGTGCGATCGTACAAGTCAAGGGTGTACGGCTGATCCCAACTGATAAGGGGCTGGAAGTTATCTTAGAGACAGCTGCTCCGCAAAAGCTGGAATTCTCCACTACCAGCGAGGAAGCTACCTGAATTTCCAACGTTGCCAACGCCCAGCTAGTTCTACCAGAGGGCAATGAGTTTCAGGCTGACAATCCGGCTGAGGGCATTTCTGCAATTAGAGTCGTGAATCTGAATGACAACACCATTCAGGTGCGGGTGACAGGAACGGCAGCAGCACCGAAAGTTGAGGTGTTTGAGAGCGGTAAAGAAGGGCTGATTTTCAGTTTGACCCCAACAACTCAAACGGGTCAAGTACCCGCACCAGCACCAGAGACACCGGAAGCTCAACCTAAACCAGCGGAACAACCAGCGACTCAAGCCGAGGCAGAGGAACTCGATATTGTCGTGACTGCTAGTCGCGTAGAAGAATTACTACAGAACGTGCCGCGATCGGTGACGACAATTACTCGCGAACAGATCGAGACTCAGACCTCTGTGACCAGGAATTTGCCAGATATTCTCGGTCAGGCGGTTCCTGGCTTTGGTCCGCCGACCCAAAACCGCCGGACTGGTCGTCTGCAAACTCTGCGGGGTCGTCCGCCGCTAATTTTAATCGATGGAGTCGTTCAAAATACGAGTGCTGGTTTCGATCGCCAACTCAATGCCATTGACCCGTCATCGATCGAGCGGATCGAGGTCGTGCGCGGTCCCAGTGCTGTTTACGGTCAGGGCGCAACGGGTGGAGTCATCAATATTATTACTCGTCAACCGACTGACGAAAGAATTCAGTCAGAGTTAGTTGTAGGGGCGCGTACCGATCTGGGCGAACTATAAGGAGAATCTTTTGGCTATACCCTGATGCTCTTGACAGTTTTAACAGTCTATGCGTGCAGTAGCACTACTTCCCAAGAATTGCCCAGCAATAACAAGATTGCTAATTCTGTTTCTACATCAGGCGCAACCGCACGAGTCATAAAACACGCAATGGGGGAGACTAAAGTTCCGGCTCAGCCGCAGCGGGTGGTGGTGCTGGATACAGCCCCCCTCGATGCTGCTTTAGCGTTGGGTGTTAAACCGATCGGCTCCAGTCTTCCCAGAACTGATTCTTTGCCAGCCTATTTAGGCGATCGCGCGGCAGGAATTACGCCTGTAGGTAAAACCCCACCTAACCTTGAGGCAATTCTGCGCCTCCAGCCGGATTTGATCTTGGGCAATACGATGGCTCATAGACAAATCTATGACAAGTTATCGCAAATTGCTCCCACGGTCTTAACAGCAGGAAATAGCACTGACGGACAGTGGAAGCAAGAACTCCAACTCTATGCCCAAGCGCTCGATCGCGCTGATGCCGTTCAGCCACTCCTTGACGATTACGATCGGCGGGTAGCCAAACTCCAACAACAGCTCAAAGCTCAACCTAGTAATATAAAGGTATCTGTAGTTATTACAACTGAAGGTTGGATAGCTTTTTATACGCAAGACAGCTTTCCTGGTTTAGTGTTGCAGGATGTAGGTTTAGCTCGTCCCCCAGCTCAAGACGTGAGGGGGAAATCCTGGGAACAAGTATCGCGGGAAGACATTAATAGTATAGATGGCGATGCGATTTTCCTGCTCAGCGTCGATTCAGATAAAGTCCCAGGTAGTTTTACGGTTAACCAGTTTGCAAAAGATCTGCTCTTTTCTCAACTGAATGCCGTCCAAAAAGGACAGGTGTATCAAGTGGACGCTGAGGTTTGGCATCTCGGCAGCAACATTTTAGGGGCAAATCGGATTCTGGATGACTTATTTAAATATCTAGTAGCGGAAAAAAGCTAGCTGTCTAACAAATTCAAAATTCAAAACTCAAAATTCAAAATTCAAAAGTAAATTTAAATGTAGAGTGGGCATTGCCCACCTAACGAGCGGGAGAGCCATTTCTTGCAGCCAGAACAACCAACTAGCTTACGCACTTTCCTAATTTTGTGGATCGGTCAGATGACTTCGATCCTTGGCTCTGAGATGACTAACTTCGCCATCACAATCTGGGCTTGGCAGATTGCAGGTCAAGCAACGCCCTTATCCTTAATTTTCTTTTTTACATATACACCAAAATTAGTTGCTGCCTCTTTTGCTGGGTTACTCGTCGATCGCTGGAATCGCAAGCAATTGATGATGGGGGGCGACACAGCAGCAGGAATTTCTACCATTGCCATTCTACTGTTGTTGTTGACCGGGCGCTTAGAAATCTGGCATTTCTACATCACTGCTGCTATCAACGGACTGTTCGGCTATATCCAAAGTCTAGCCTTCTCAGCTTCTATGTCGGCGATCGTTCCGCCGCGACATTACACTCGTGCTACAGCGATGAGTTCGTATGTCACCTATTTTGGCTCCTACATCATGGCTCCGGCAAATGATGCCGCAGTCTTAGCTAGCGTGCAATTCGCGATCGGCATAGGTGGTTTAGTGGGTGCTACGGGGTTGAGTGTTTGGGGTGGACCTAAACGCCGCATTCACGGTCTGTTATTTGGTACAGCACTGATGAGCTTGGGTAAAATCATCTTTGGCTTAGGACGTGTAGCTTGGCATTGGATGACGGCTGGCTTTTTAGCAGCTTTCGTTTCTCCGGCGATCGATAGTTCCAATCAAGCAATTTGGCTGTCGAAGGTGGAACCAGATGTACAAGGGCGAGTCTTCGCCTCCCGCTATCTGATTGCCCAGGTTACTACACCGTTAGGGTTAGCGATCGCCGGACCATTAGCTGACTATTTTTTTGAGCCAGCGATGATGCCAGGAGGTAGCATGGCTGGAATATTTGGTGGTTTGTTCGGCACTGGTAATGGTGCTGGGATGGCACTGCAATATAGTCTCTTTTCTTGCTGTAGTATGCTGATTGGCTTTGGAGGGTATGCCTTTCCAGTATTACGTGACGTGGAAAGCCTCGTACCCGACCATCATGCCTAGAAATCGCGGCGATCGCTAAGTCAGTAGTCGTCAGCAGTAGCTTTGCTTGCTCCATCCGCTGTTGAATGAGCGGCGAAATGCACTTTAGAAATTCCCAGAACATCAAGTGCGATCGCGTCCGCCGCCATCTGTTGAAGGACTTGCGGCATAATGACTAAATCGAGCAGTTAGTATGCTTCACGCTGCTTTCCACTTGAGTTATAACTTAGACGTTGTAACTTAGACGTTGTAACTTAGACGTTGTAACTTAGACTTAAAGAGCGTAAGACTCCCTCAGGTTAAGGCAATAAAATGGCAGATCCGGTGCAACTTGCTCTACTAACTCAAGGAATAGCAGTTTGGAATGATTGGCGCAAAAAGAATGGGGGAGTTATGCCAAACCTGAGTCGAGCTACGTTAATCAGAGCTTATCTGTGCGCTGTCAATTTAAGTAAAGCTAATCTCTGTGCTACAAACTTGACTGGGGCTAACCTCAATATTGCCGATTTAACCGATGCCGATCTCAGTGGTGCTAATCTCAACAATGCATATCTTATTGGCGCAAACTTGACGGGAGCTAGTTTGAGTGGAGCCGATCTAACTGGAGCCGATCTGAGCGAAGCCGATTTAAGCGGTGCTAATCTTCACGCCGCGATCGCGAATCGTACTAACTTTTCCCAAGCTAAGTTTTTTAAAACAACTATGCCTGATGGCTCGATCCGTGGATAGATTTTACTACCACAGTCTTTGGCTTACCTCATTAGATAGAAAACAGCTTTTGATATTAAATGCTAAGTATATAAGTATATTCAATTCCTTTAATAAGCATCGCTCGCACTTGTGTAAATCTGTATTATTTATAAAGATTTACTGTCAAAAATTAAGCGTGCGAGCGGTTGAAAAAGATCGAAAATCAAAGCTGCTGTGGCTTTGCCTCTGTGAAAAAATAGCTAAAGCTAGTACTTAAGTATTCATTTTTGCAGAAATATTAACTTATGTATATAATCAAAATCTATTTACGCGATTAACAAACAAAATTTGAAGCAGAGGAAGTGTGAGATATGGAAACTCTAGCTATTTGTATCGGCTTGGGAATTATGGCGATCGCGATTACCGTAGCTGTGTTGTGGACAGTTGAGAAGCGATCTGCATTGAACAAACTCAAACTCAGGCAGCCCAAACATTGCTAACATAATAGGCTGACCTCTTTTAAATAAAACTTGCGATCGGCAAAAGTTTGCGATCGAAACTGCGCGATTCTCTACGAGAATGGTGTAGTATTAAATATGCGATCTAAAGCCTATTTTGGTTGTTAAATAGCTGGCTGGAAAAAGCCGTCGTGTATTTTTAATATCGAAATATACTGACAAAAGCACCGATCGCCTTTAAATACAGATAAAACAGAATTAAAATCTAGTTTGAGACTAACCGATATGAGTTCTGACGACCTCAATAAATCTCTTGCAGAATCAACTAGAGCATTGGCAAAAGCTTTTATCGTTTGGGGTTTAGAAAGCATGGATCGAGTGCAGGAGTTTAGCCACCAAGCCCAGGAATACATGCAAGAGTTGGTGACTGAAGCCAAAAAAGAGCAGACTGCTGGCAAGACTAACAAAAGTAGCGACGAGGAGCCTCATTACAAACAGGCAGAAGCACCGGATACAGTGACCAATGACCACTGACCTGTTACCAGTTAATTCTGACTCCCACGCCAAACGACTTCCGCGCCAGCGCGATTTCTCCTTGCTCCCTCTGCTTTCTCCTTACGCTTAAAAAAAGGAACAGGCGATGCGAAAACCGATACCGCTACCACCATTATCTGCTCGATCCCAGTGGCGCTGTGCGGCACGGCAGAGCTTTGGAATACAGTACCAAGCACCGCCTCGTAGTAGTCTCTGGCTGTTGTCTCCCCCAAAATCCCAAACGCTACCATCGGTAGGAGCGCCTTTGTAGTTGGAGTACCAAGGATCGGCGCACCATTCCCAGACGTTCCCGTGCAAATCGTATAATCCAAAGGCATTAGCGACACCAAAACTACCTACAGGAGTTGTTTGCTGTCGATAAGTTCCTCGGATTCCAGAGCGGTAAGTATAGTTGCCGTCGTAGTTAGCAACATCAGAAACGATCGTATCGCCAAAGTGAAATGGCTTTGTTGCCTGTGCTTTAAAGATTTCTCGATCCTCAGTGTATTTAAACGCTGCCTGACTCAGATCGAATTTAGTCGAGGCGATCGCCCGACAAGCATACTCCCACTCGGCTTCACTGGGTAACCGATACTCGCGTCCAGTTTTGCGGCTGAGTCTGGCACAAAACTCAACTGCTTCGTACCAAGTGACTTGTTCTACGGGTAAATCTTCGCCTTTAAAATGAGCAGGATCGGGATTGAGCGATCGTTCGACTTTAGGTAAAGCCGCGACTGCTTGCCACTGAGCTTGAGTGACTGGATATTTTCCCAGCCAAAAAGATTTGACCGTAACTTGGTGCTGCGGTCCTTCGTTGGCTTCCCGTCCCTCTTCATTCGGAGGCGAACCCATCCAAAACGTACCAGATGCGATTGAAACAATTTCTAACTCGATCCCATCTCCCAGTTGCTCGCTCCAAGATTGGGCAAAGCTGGTATGACGATCGATTTGTTTGCCGCGATCGTCTAAGGTTAGGACAGAGAAAGAAAATTCCGATCTGCTAGTAGGTATGCTCTCCAGCAGTAATGATGGTACGCGCTCTAACTCTACTTGTAGTTGCGATCGCTCTCGATCGACTTGAGACAATTTGCTTTGCAAGCGCGATCGCTCTTGGAGCGATTGTTCTAGCTGAAACTGAAGATGAGATTCTTTTTGTCTGGCTTGTTTGATTTGCAGTTGCAACTGATGCATTTGTTCTTTTTGCAACTTAGTTGCCATCCACTGTTTCCGCGCCCACTCTAGTTTGACTTTCTCTTGCTCGATCCAATCTGGCAGTAAGCTAACTAAAAATGGGTAAGGCTGGAGTTGCCAATGGCAGACAGGGCAATTTTCAATTTCGCCTTCAATGTATTCCGTCTGGCAAACAGGACATTTAGCCATAGGAGGGGCTAGGGGCTAAGGGCTAGAATTTTTATGAGACAAGGGAGACAAGGGAGACAAGGAAGCAGGGGGAGCAACCACCAACCACCAACTACCAACTACCCATTACCACTGGTAACAGGTCGCTGATAACTAGTCACTGGTCACTGATAACCAATCGCTGATTCAGACAGTTGCCATCAGAGGTGAGAAATCTGGAATATCATTGCTCGTGTTGGAGTTAGAAAACTTAGCGGTGGAGATTTTGGCGATCGGATCGTCTTCCGCATCGAATAGCGGGCGCAAAGCATTCAACTCGGCAAGGAGGGCAGAACCGTTGCTGATAATGACTGAGAGAACTGGGTTTAAGGCGAAGAAAATACCTGCAAGTACAACTCCAATGTTGGGAATGGCAACTAAAGCTGTATTTTGGTAAACGATATCCATTGACCTTTTGGCAATTTCAATCGCTTTTGTCAGTCCTCGCAAGTCGTCGTCTAGCAGCAACACATCTGCTGTTTCCCGTGCAATGTCACTTCCAGAGGCAATCGAAATCGAAACATCGGCATAGGCAAGCGCCGCAGCATCGTTAATGCCCTCGCCTACAAATGCCACCGTGCATCCATTATCGCGCAGTTGGCGAACGATCTCAACTTTTTGGAGGGGCGAACAGGAACTATAGGTATTGTCAGGCTCTATGCCTAATTTTTCGGCGACTTCATTCGCAACGCGCTGCCGATCGCCGCTGAGTGTATAAATATCTAAACGTTGAGCTTTAAGAGCAGCAACGGCGCTATGGCTTTCTGGACGCACGGGATCGGTATATAAAATTGCCCCCAGCAGTTCGCTATCTTGCGCCACGTAGACGAGGGAGTGGTTGCCGGACGTGATGTCAGGATATCGAGCGTGAAATGCATTCAACTCAATGCCCTCTTGCCGCATTAGGCGATCGCTACCGACTAGCACTCTTTGTCCGGCAATTTGAGCAACAATACCTAAGCCAATTTGATAATCCCAAACTTCGCACTTTTGCCGTTCGATGCCGTTAGCTTCGGCGTAGCGGACGATCGCGTCGGCAACGGGATGGGTGTTGGTTTGCTCGGCGGAGGCGGCGACTGTCAGGACTCGATCTGCGTCAATGCGATCGCTAGCGGTACGAATTGCCACGACAGCCGGATTGCCTTGCGTCAGCGTTCCCGTTTTATCAAATACGATGGTATCGACCCGCGCTAGCATTTCCAATGCCCTGCCGCTACGAATGTATACGCCATTGCGTGCTGCATAGGAGAGTGCAGAAATCACTGTGGTGGGAACGGAAAGCCGAATGCCTTGGCTGAAATCGAGGTGTAAGGGAGCCACTGCCCTAGAGAAGTCTCGCGTCACGGCAAAAATCAAGGCACTCAAGCCCAAGGTAGGTAATACGGCAGCATTGGCGAGTTTTGAGGCGTAATCTTCTACGCGGGTATCGTGGACGGGAGCGGCTTGCATTAACTGGAATGCAACACCAATGCGGGTACTATCACCAACCCGTTTGACCAGAACGCAAAGCTTTCCTTCTACTAATAAAGTAGAGGCGTGTACTACCTGCCCTTCACAGCGGGAAACAAGGGTAGATTCTCCAGTAAGTTTGTGTTCGTCGATTAAAGCTTTACCCCGCAGGATGCGACCGCTGACAGGAATTATGCTACCTGGGTAGACAACAACGCGATCGCCTATTTGTACTTCTTTGAGCGGAACTCGCCGTTCTTCTCCGTCCTGTTCTACTAAGGCATATTCACCCAAACTATTCACCAAATCTAATGCTTGTCGATCTGAGGCGCTGGCGGTGACATCGCGTAATAACTCGCCAGATTCAATCATGCTGACCATTAAAGCCGGAGCAACAAAATCGCCTTTGGCAGTATAAAGACTAATCCATAGCGCATCGAGCAGGTCGGCATCTAGTCGCTTTTCTTTTACCGTCGTCTCGAACACTCGCGTCAAAAACGGTAAAGCTGCGGCAACCACTGCTCCGCCTACCAAGATTGCCGGAATTGGCATTGCTAGTTGATTGGCAAGCAAAGATAGAGACAACCCTAACATCGGCAAACCCAGGCGTTCTACCCAATCGATTTCGGGTCTTTGGTCGAGTTGTTCGGGTGCTGCCGCCACAGGTAATTCGATAACGTAAGCCTGTTGAATGGCAGTGCCAATTTTCTCTTTTAATTGTGTGGGAGCAATGGCACAAACATCATATTCCAGCACGAGCGAACCAACCAGACAGTTAATTCGGACGTAAATTGCAAACTCGAAAGTATCAAATAACCATTTCAGTTTACTAGCATACTCTGAGTCATCGATTAACCGAGGAACGCGGATGCGCCAGCGACCCTCAATTGTGTGGATGACTTCATATTCTAGCGATCGCTCTTCTATGGACTCAGGCTGGATTGCTTGCAGCATATTATTTTCGCCTTATTAAACATCCACAACTTTTTTATTTGATTATTAAGGGGATTTTTACAAAAATGCAGGAATTAAGCAAGAACCGCAAGAAGGATAAACTCTTCTTGACAGTTACGATTGATTCCTGCATAAACTCAAAGTTCATTGGACGGGCTATGTGCCGTTTTTCAGCTTTTGAGCTGAGATGAACTATCCATGTGCTTTCTACTATTAGCACAAGTTCAGGTCACAAAGTGTTCGTATATTCATAACTCTATGATTAGGAAACCGGATAATCAGTTATCAGTTGCCAGCAATCGCCACACTCAGAAAATCAAAACTATAAGCAATCATGACTTTAATAGCTGACTATTTAAAAGTAAGGTAAATCGTCTCAATTTCCACCTAATGTCACATTCCTCTTGGTAGATGTTCGCTTCAATTCCTTCAATTTATACTGAAAACTGTTCTGCAATTCAATGCTTTGAGAAAGTTGAAATTGTTGAAAAGTTGAAACCAAGAGCAGGAGAAAAAAATATGCTAAGAACACTTAAGAACGTTGCTTTACTAGTTGCAGGAACGATTAGCTTGGTGGTTGGGATTGTAGGAGTTATTCTTCCTATATTACCAGGAACTCCTTTTTTAATTTTAGCTTTCTTCTGCTTCGCGACTCTGCTTGAGTCAATTCTTGAGTCAATGTTTATTGCAGCTTGGTTTTAAAAGTTGCAATTAAACACGATAGCACTATCGAAAAGTTGCTAAATCGCTATTTTTAGCAGTTCGGGCAACCGAACTCTCAACTCGATCGTCGCGCCATGTAGAAAGGAAAAGTTCTTCCATTTAGGCACGTTTCGATACTTGGGGCGGGTTGGTGAAGCACCCAGAATCTTTAAATCCTGTCCGCCATACTTTTTTGTAATTTTAGGAGATTTTATAGCTTCAAAATCTCCTGAGAATCTTTACTCTATCCAAAATAAAACCTAATTGAATTTGAAAAGATAAATAAAAAATAATTTAAAAAGATTGTATCAGATATTATAGAGTTCTGCTACTAGTAAAACCAACACTTTAATCGCAGAACAGATTATATTTATTTATACTATTGTTCTTTTAAGATTTCTAAATTTGCGCTCTTATTGCTAGTAATTATTGTATTCTACAAGAAAGCAATACCACTAAAGGTATATGCCGAAGTAACGAGAAAATGTATCTGTATTTGCTAATTGTCAACCTTGTTACTTCACCCTGTCGTGGCTGACATTTCGCGTAACCATTATTTCTGGTAGTTAATAGTTATTAGTCTGCTACATAGCGTGCGATGTGAAGCAAACAGAGGCTAATTCCTACAGTCAAATTAGCTGTCGGCTACATCTATAGTAGTTACGCGATACCTAACCGTTCAGTAATTTTTGGAGGATAAATAAAGATGCTCGAACTAGAGACTTTGTTACTAGGTCTTGAGCCAATTACAGCATTAACTATTGGTGCTGGTGCATTAATTTTAGTTCCGGCGATCGGCGCGATCAATTCAATGACGGGTAACTCTCTTTCGGACTCGGCAAGAGGTGCTGCTAAAAATGGTTTAGTTTTTGCCCTCGACTCATTCGACAAGGGACAACGTTTGATTGCCGAAGCTGGCGAATCTTTCCAAGATTTAGTTGCTGAAGCTAAATTAGAAAGAACTAAACCGACTAATGGCGCTCCAGAAGCTCCCCGTGAGGTATCAATCGTATCTCAATAAGCTCTGAGCTTTGGATATTTTTTGGTGGATGAGGAGTGATGTCGTAACACGCTATAACCTGGGAAGGTAACCGCCTTCCCCTCTCGCTCTTAAACAACCCTCTCAACACTCGCTTTTAGGTTTCTACCTGGGCGAGTTTTTTCATCATGGGTAATTGGTAATTGGTAATTGGTAATTGGTAGTCGCCCCTCTGCACCTGAAGTTCCTCTGCTCCCTGCTCCCTTGTCTCCCTTGTCCTCCTTGTCCTCAAGAGGGGGCGCGTACTGTTGAAGAATTCAGCTAGGAAGGCAGTAAAGTTGTTGGTGACGACATTGACAATCGGGTTAAGACCGAAAAAGATCCCGCCAGTGACTACGGCGAGATTAGGAACGATGACGATCGCAGCATTTTGATAAACAATTTCCATCGCTCTTTTGGCTAAGGCGATCGCTTCTACTATCCCAGCTAAATCGCGATCTAACAGTACGACATCTGCGGTTTCTGCTTCTATGTCGCTACTAGATGCAAAAGAGATTGAGACATCGGCAAAAGATAGCGCCGCCGCTTCGTTAATTCCATCCCCGACAAAAGCCACAGTTTTACCGTGGTGGCACAGTGCTTGTACTAACTCGGCTTTGTTCTGGCTAGTTGCATGGGCGTGAACGCAATTAGGAGTCATACCCAGTTGCGTTGCAACAGCGTTGGCAACTTTGGGATTGTCTTCTGTCACTACATAAATCTCAATTTGCAATTGTTGCAAAGTTGCAATTATGTCTGCACTTTCTGGGCGTAAAAAATCAGTATAGAAGATTGCTCCTATAACTTGCCCGTTTTTAGCCACGTATATGTAGGAGTCAGTACTAGCATCAATTTCAGGCTGAAGGCAGCTGACATCGACATGGTGTTGTTGCAATAGGCGATCGCCTCCAACTAAGATTTCTTGCCCGTCGATCTGACAAGCAATTCCCATGCCAGCAAAGTAATCCCATGTTTCGCATTCCAATAACTGAATCCCTTGGGTTTCAGCAGCATAGACGATCGCAGTTGCTACGGGATGATTGAGAGAGGCTTCAGCGGTTGCGGCGAGTTTTAATACTTCAGTAGGGGAGATACTTGGATCTGTGGTATGGACGGCTACAACTGCATTGCCTTGCGTCAAAGTACCAGTGCGATCGAAAACTATAGTATCAACTTGAGCCAGCAACTCTAAAACGCGACCGCTACGAATATACACGCCATGACGTGCCGCAGCTGTGAGAGCGCCCAGAAAAGCTGTGGGCATGGCAATTTGAATGCCGCTACCAAAGTCGAGTTGGAAGGGCGTAATCGCCGGACCATACGTCCCAGTCAAGGCAAAAATAGATGCACCTAAAAAGATAGTCGGTACGACAGCACTTTTGGCAAATTCTGCCTGCTGCGTACCGATCTGGGTGTCGTATACGGGTTCTGCTTGCAACAATTGAAAAGCTAATCCGACGCGGGTATTGTAACCAGTGCGTTTGGCTTGGATGCAGAGTTTACCTTCTAACAATCGGGCAGAGGCACAGACATCTTCGCCTGCTGTAGCAACGACTGGCTGCGGCTCGCCAGTTAAGTGCCGTTCGTCAATTAATGCCGTTCCCTGTAAGATTTGCCCGTCTACGGGAATCACATCGCCAGGATAGACGATGACGCGATCGCCTACGGCGACCTCTCGATAAGCAATTTGTTGTTCTTGCCCATCTCGTTCGACCCAAACAAGCTGTTGGGAGCCATTCAACAACTGTTGAAATTGTCGTTCTTTTTCCTCTCCACTCATACCGCGCAGAGTCCGCCGCACGCCTACCAAAGCTGTCTTCAGTGATGGAGCGACAAACTGCCCGTTGAGGGTGTGAAATGTCATCCACAGGGAGTCTAGCAGATCGACATTGGGCTGGCGATTGACAACTAAACTCTCAGTTGCCCGACTAAACCAAGGTACGGCAGCACTTGCGATCGCCGCACCAATAATTAGGGGTGGAATTTCCAGTGGAGCAGCTACCAAGGCAAGTCCGAGGGCAACTGCTGGTAGTCCTAGTTGTTCCCACTCATTGACCTGCGGTCGGTCTAGTGGTTTTGTCTCTGGCAGAATTAGATCGGTACTGCCATCTGCATTACCGAATCGTTGAATGCGATCGAGCAGTTCTGCTTCGGCGATCGTTTCGGAAACTAAATGAGTTTCGTAAGTCACGATCAGCGATCGCGCCGCCGGATTGATCCGAATGCTGGTGACAAAATTCAGCGACTCTAATAGCCAATTCAGCTTGTCGGTATACTCTGAATTGTCGGCAATCCAAGGGACGCGAATCCGCAAGCGCCCCTCCGTGCTGTGAATAACTTGGCAATCCATCTTTAACGAGGGGATGAGGTCCGTAGAGACGTTGCGTGCAATGTCTCTACGGACATTAAACTACGTTGGTTGTGGAACAACACGACTAGCAAGGTGAGCAATGACATGACTATTCCACCACTCCATTGCTCTTGCTTGCGGGTTGTCGCTGTCGTGCCAACCACAATGTTCGACATGGATCGATTCGGGTTCGGCAGCGTGCGCTCTTTCGAGTTTTTCCGCCGTCACCGCGATCGCCGGTATGTAGCCAATGTGGGTGAATGAGTAAATATAATACTCGCCATTTTGATTTTTGTAGGCGGCGTGGTACTCATTCAGCGTATGGTGAGAGTCATGCTTGGCATCGGCATCTGCTAGGTTGCGTCCGTCCCATGCCTCGGCAATTAACTCATCGTAAGCAAGAGCGCGATCGTAAGCAGCGTATACGTTAGAGTCGAACTTGGGCTTTTCTCCCAATTGAATTTGTTCAAACATTAGCGCACTCCTGCTGTAACTAGCTGTTCTTGCTGGGCGTTGGAGTTGTCGAATTCAACCGTGTAGAAGTATCTCGAACCTGGTTCGTAGAACCATGCAACACCTTCTGGATCTTTGGTCATGCTCCATTCAACGAAATCAGTTCTCGATCTGCGGTATGTCAGGGTTTGAGGAGACATACCCAAACGTCTTGCTAAGTCGCTCTGCTTTAAATGACCTAGAGGTGATGGTTTCTTCGACATTTCTAGCTCGATCGCCGTTTCTACTGCTGGATGCTTGCCGTTACCATTGCCATTGCCGTTTGTATAGTGTCCGTTGCCATTGCCGTTTGTATAGTGTCCGTTGCCATTCGTTTCAGGCGCGATCGCTACACTGACTTCCTCAGCAAGCTGCGGTTTCGACTCGACAATTGAAGTTACAATGTCTTCCTTAGCTGGCTGTGGTTTCGACTCGACAATTGGAGTTGCACTAACTACTGGAGTGGATGTTTCTGACGGAGCGGCGATTGCTTCTTGAGGTACTGCCTTGGCTCCGGTGAGGGCGGGAATTTCCATTCCAGGTCCCATCAGCGGACGCAAGCCATTCAGTTCGGCAAGGATAGCCGTACCGTTGTTGATCACAACAGCAAGTAGTGGATCGAGGGCGAAGAAGATACCTGAGACCAATGCGCCAAGGTTAGGAACGGCAACGATCGCCGTGTTTTGCCAAATGATATCCATCGCCTGTCTTGCTGCCTTAATTGCCATCAGTAAGCCGCGCAGGTCGTCTTCCATCAACACGACATCAGCGGTTTCTCTAGCAATATCCGTTGCACCAGCAAATGAGATCGAAACATCGGCGTAAGCGAGTGCGGCTGAGTCGTTAATTCCGTCACCGCAGAAAGCAACTGTCTTGCCACTGTCATGCAGGGACTTCACAACTTCGACTTTGCGCTCTGGGAATGCTTCAGCATAGATGTTGTCGGGATTCATGCCCAAGTTACCAGCAACGGCTTTCGCGACTCGCGATACGTCACCACTGAGCATGTAAGCAGTAATACCCATGCGCTTCAATTCGGCGATGACTTCTCGACTTTCTTCGCGAGCTGGGTCGCTGTAGCGGACTACGCCGATGAGTTTGCCGTCGCCTGCAATGTAAACTAGAGATTGTCCGCCGGATTTAGCATCGGGATACCTGCGATCGTATTCATCCAGAGAAACGTTCTCTTGGTTCATGAAGCGCGGACTGCCGACGATGATTTGCATTCCGTCGATTTTGGCTGCTGCACCCAGACCGACTTTGTATTCCCACTCTTCGCATTCTTTCAGCGCTATGCCTTTATCTTTGGCGTTATGGACGATTGCCTCAGCGATTGGATGCGTTAGTCCTTGTTCGGCGGTTGCAGCCAAGCACAAAACATCATCTTTAGTAAAGCGATCGTCCATGATGTCGATGTCGTTGACACCAGCATGACCGACAGTTAGGGTTCCCGTTTTATCGAAGACGACTGTATCGATGCGGGCAAGAATTTCAATGGCTCGACCACTGCGGATCAAGACACCGTTACGAGCTGTGTAAGTCAGAACCGATAAGATCGTGGTCGGTACTGATACGCGAATGCCCGTACCAAAGTCTAAAGTTAACAGAGCAACGGCACGATTCAGATCGCCACTCATTAGACCGACACCAGCACCAATTGCCAGAGTGGGAAGAACGGCTTGGTTGGCTACCATTGCCGCATAGTTTTCAACTCTGGTATCGTGTACTGGCGCGGCTTGCATTAAGTTGACAATCACGCCTGCGCGAGTGTTGTTACCGACGCGCTCGGCATCAATTGTTAATGTCCCGTCAACTAATAGGGTGGAAGCAAATACTTCTTCACCTTCGCGTCTGGTAACGGGGACTGATTCACCTGTTAATTTGCATTGGTCGATAATGCCAGTGCCGCTGATGATACTCCCATCAACCGGAATTTGGTCGCCAGGATAGACGATAATGCGATCGCCTACTACCACTTCAGCTGTGGGAATTTCTACTACTTGTCCGTCACGAATGACGAATGCCGTCTTACTCAAACAGTCGAGTAGGTCGAGGTTAGCTCTTTCGCTACCGCGAGCTGTCAAGTCTCGGATCGCCTCACCGCCTTCGACCAAACCGAGCATGAACGATGGTGCAAAGTAGTGACCTTGCAAAGTATGCAAGCTCAGTGCCAAACCATCGAGAAAGTCGATTGTCAATTGTCTGTCTTGTTGGATTGCTTCCCAGGCTCGTTTAAAGACAGGGATAGCACCGACAAATACTACGCCAGCAATAACAAACCCTGGAATTGGTAAGCCTATCATCGCGCCTACAGAGAGTGCTAAACCAGCCGCAGGAAAAGCTAACCGTTCTACGAAGTCTACTTCGTTACTAGCTTTTTCCTCCTCTGTTTTTGGTGTCCATCCTATGGGAACTTCTACTTGCGGCGCTGTTTGAATTGCACTGAATAGCTTTTCTTGAACGATCGCGATCGCTTTGGCACTAGCTTCGTAGTCATACTCTACAGTCAACGAGCGAGAGGCTGGGTTGAGTTGAACATCGCTGACAAAATCTAGCCCGTCAACTAAGTAATGAAGCTTGCCGACATATTCTGGATCGTCTGCCAGTCTGGGGATGCGAATCCGAAAACGTCCCTCAGTCCAGTGAACAACTTGGTAATGGATGTTTTCGATTTGAATCGTTGGTTCAACCGCAGCAACCGTAGGAGTCAAATCATTAGTAACGCTTGTAGCAATCATGACAAACAGTTATCTCCAAAGTGGCTGACAAAACACAAAAATTTAGTTAGTCCAAACCCTGGCTAATACCTTGCATTTATCCTGCAATACTGAGTTTGCTGAGGCTTGCTAATGAATGGGGCGGTAAAATCCACAATTCACTACGATTGCCCGCATACCAAACCACACAATTGTGAGGCATTACTTGCCAGATATAAGCTGTATGGGTAATTTTTAGACCTTGTAGATGTCAAGCTGAAACCTCTACTAACTGAGGTATTCGCAGTTGATAACAACTGGATGCTGCCCCGATCCGTCAGCTCACCAGGACGAATAGAAAATATGGGCGATCGACAAAAATCAGACATTGACCTCGCGTTATAGTTCAGCTTCACAGTGCTACAGCGAGTGCATTTAGAGTTCTTCTAAAGCTTACTATGAAATTTCCAGAATAAACAGAAAACTTTTGTAAACTACAATTAAATCGATTGATTCGACTCTGAAGCCTGCATTAGTTATTGGTTCGATCCCGCGTTTGAACAAGTTATAGCTTTAATTTGATTAGCTTTTAGGCGATCGCTTCACTGAGAGTTCAGCGGAATTTTTTTGGCGATCGCCCTCACTCACGCCACAGAATTTCTGAGAATTTTCTCGTTTCTAAGCTGCGTTATGTTAAGTAAAGCTAAAAATATCCTGAAATTTTGCCATTTTTAACTCTTTTTTGTAACTTTTGCTTCACGTAACGTTAGCCAAATTAACTTCCATCTCCTGAATTCTGGCTTCTGACTTCTTTCACAAACTCACTTCTTTCACTTTCGTCTCGCCTTTCTTCCAGCCTTTCTTCCAGTAAGAAACGATCTCATGTACTTGCTGGCGATCTGGCTCTACCAAGATTCCCCGCCGTTCAAATCGATTCAAAACATCTAAGATTTTAGGAAAAGGCAAATAACAAATTGCGACTGTCTCTCCCACTTCCGTATAGAGATCGAGTAATGCCTCTAAAGTGTTTTCCAGTAGTTCGGAATTCTTACCTTTAGGTAAATACCGCGTGGCAATGATCCGCGTATCTGCGGGAATATCTGTCTGCCAATTGGGAACTGGCGGAAAAGCAAGCAGAAGTTTTAGCTTTTCTGGCAGCCGTTGACGGAGTGCAGGAGAATTTGGCTCGTCGCAATATAAGATGTGATCTTTGGCTAAGTGCCAGCAAACTTCCGGCTGGCTAGTTGAACTTTTCCTGTTCCTACTTGCTTGGTTGGGAGATAAACGCGCTACAGTGTTAGGCTTTGTTTCAACGATCTCCACTTGGGGGGATAATAGCGATGTTTGTGCCGAAACTGCCTGATGACTGCTCGGATCGGTTTCGCTAACTGTGGATTGAGCTTCTAACTTTGGCTTTGCCGAAGAAACCTTGTATTTTTTTTTGAGTGCTTTCGCTTTCGAGTAGGTAATGCTTTCCCCCGATGCAGCTAGGGCGATCGCTTCTTCTATCGCTTGTTTTGAAGTTGACGGCGCTGCTAGCTCGTACATTGCCGACGGAGCAAATTTATCAATTTGATAGATTTGGCTACCAAAGCGATCAGCAACTTGCATGAATCTCGCCGCAGTTGGATAGCTCCAATGAAATTCTGCCTCAATCCAATCAATAAAGCGTCCGTGCTTCAATTTGTCTTTTACGGCATTAAGCTTCTGCCCGATTTCGATAATATCTTGGGCAGTGCGTTTCACCAGGGCTTGGATTTCTCCCGTTTGCTGTCGCACAAATTGAGAGATTTCTGCTTCTAGCTCTGTATAATTAAACTCTTTTCGAGCCGCGTCGATTACTGAGACTGGCATTCTATTCATTTGTTAAAACCCGCTATCAATATAGTTTTGCCAGATATTTATCTTTTTTACTTCAAAGAAAATTTTGTTTCCTCTGCCTTTGGACAGGCATGTGTTGCCTCCCTACCATGACTATTATATTCAGAATAGGCATAGTTGCAACTTCGCGATCGAGTAACTTTATCTAAACGGCTTTGAATTGATGAGTGTAGACTATTCTTGCTAAGTTGCACCGACTTCACCAAGTCAGGCGATCGCACGAGTAGAGATACAGACAAAAAGCCTACCTACAGTGAGAGAGAGAAACATAAAGTTTTAGAAATTTTATTGCTAATTGTTTTGTCCAGCTAACACTCCGGGAAGAAAACTTACTAAGTCTTAGTCTATCGTTACTATAAGAGTTGCTTTGTCTACTCAAGATTTTTTTTAAGACTTTGTTTAGATTTAGTATAAATCGCAAATTTCAATTTTATACATTGATTTCACTAATATATTCGATTGCAAGCAGTGATGAGTCAGTTTGCTTAGAGGGTGTGTTATGGGTGAAAACAAGCTTGTAACGCTTACTGCTAGCTGCTTGGATAATTTCAAGCTAGACAGTTGTATATATAAAATTCAATCCAAATAATCAGAAAAGATGACGGATTTTAGTTGATTAATATCTCTCAAATCGACAAAATTGTTTGATAATTAAATAATTGTCGAACAGAGCGATCGTACATGTTAATTATAAACAATATCACTCATAAGCAGGAAAAAAGAAAAACAATAATTTAGCTTTAACTCATTCATTAGCTTTGCCAAACCACTAGTTCATGGAGTTAGAATTTCTGACTTTAGTTAGATTACTTGTTAAATAAATCAATTTAAAAAATAATACTAAAGGAGGCAAAGTCAGATGGAAGCAGTAATGTTTAAAATTTACACTAGACCAGATAAGTTTAGCGAATTAGTAGAAGTTTTAAAAGATCGTGGATTAAAAGTTGTTGTTAGCTATAGAGCCGATCGCTCGGAAGAATACGACGAAATCCTCGTATATCAAGGCTTAGACGATATCGAGCTGCAAAATGAATAGAGTGAAAAACACGATTAAGTGACGGATAGTCTGAAGCTGAAGAACAGTTGGCAGCGATCGCATGTAAAGTTATTGAACAGTTCAAATTTTTCAATTGTTTTGAATTTTATCGATCGCTCAGGTACGTGGAGTTACTTTTCAATAACAGATGTTCTAAGATTTAATAACTTAGATTAAGAAAATTAAACTATAGTATTAACTCAGGTTCAATTAACTTTTTTAAAAATCTTTGAAGTAGTTCAATTAGATTTGTGTTATTCCTGCTATCATCAAAATTGAGTTTTAGAAGCTACGTAGGGTGACAGAGTTTGATTGAGTGCAAATACATTTTGCTCTTGTGACCCAAATTCAGAGATAACGACTGTCTTTCGCACTCAGCGCGATTAGCAGCTGTTGGTTATTAGTTATCTGCTGTCGGTCATCGATCTAGGCAAATAGCTAATAACGAGTGACAAATAGCTTTAGCGCGATCGCTTCCCACGATAGGCATGAGGTAGTCGTTGCGTCCGGTACGAGTTGCAATTGTTCTTTTTTGGAAACTGAATCAACATGCTTGAACTAGAAGCTTTATTGCTAGGACTAGAACCGTTAACAGCAGCAGGGATTGGTTTAGGAGCATTAGCCCTAGCACCTGTAGTTGGTGTCGTAGGTTCTGCTATGGGAGGGTCTAATTCAGCTGTAGGTAATTCTTTGTCAGAGTCATCCAAATCCTTAGCGAAAACCGGTATGGTTTGGATGTTAGATGCTTATGACAAGGCTCAAAGTACCGTAGCTGAAGCATCAGAATCTTTTCAGGACTTGGTGGCGGAAGCCAAAACTGACTTGAAAAAGAGTAAAGCCAAGCCCGAACAGAGTTCAATTCCGCATCAAGTGGAAATTGGCTAAAAAAGGACTGGGAGACAATGGAATTCGGAATTCGGAATTCGGAATTCGGAATTCCGAATTTGTAATTACTCTCTGCTTGGGTAAGGGCGGGTTTTGACTCCAGATTGACGCTGGGAACGGTGAATCTGCTTGCTACCCCCCCCTACCACTCTTAATTCACAATCAATGACCAATGACCAATGACCAATGACAAAACAAATAGAACAGTTTCATCAACTGGTATTGCAAGACTCATCGCTCAAAGAAAAGCTGAAACAGTCAGGCGATCGCGAAAGTTTTTTAAATCTAGCAGTGGAACTAGGCAAACAGAACGGCTATAGCTTCACTTACAGCGAAGTCAAAGCATACATATCTCAAAATCTGCTGGCGATCGCCCAGCAGTTCTTATAAATGTCAGAGGTTGAGGGAGCGAATTTTTGGCAATCCCTCAGCTTATCCTCCAAATATATTTGAAAGTCACAACTTCGCAAATTAAATAAATTGCAAACAAGTAATAGTTATATTTTCTCACTTTATATAGTTAAAAACTTGACATCTGAAAATTTGGAAATCTGTCAATTTTTACCTCACGCTGTTTTACATAAGTTTAGATATTTCAGATAGTTTGCTCATCGATAAAGTCCAATTTGAAAAGTTTTAGGGGATTTACTACATTAGAGCTAAATCCTTGCAGGGCAAGAGATAGCAGCTTTTTTACATGTGTCTATAGAAGGATAATTATTTTTCTTTATTTGCACTTAACAAAAATTTTAGATTTTTCTAACGAGTTTATTGTACATTTAAAGTCAAGTGCATTTAGAGTTTCAAAGCTGCATCATTACCTTCGGGTCGATTGCAGTTTCTTAATTCATTCAAATATCCAATATCCAAATCAAGTGTCGCTCTAGTTGACGGTACTGAACAGCAATGGCAGTGCCTACTATCTCGATTGAATAACCTGTTCTACAAGCTGAGAAATGAATTAAAGAGATGGCTGTTGCACAACATCAGCTTCTTGCTTAGGTGTGGTAATTGAAAACGGCTGTAGATAGGTTTGCCAAGAATTAAACTCGCCCTTACATGGAATGAGGTTGGGCTGGGTGTCGCTTGAAAAGCAGCCAAGCAATCTCCGCAGGATTAGGTATGTGAGATTGCCCCATCCCCTCCAAAGCACAATAGACTTTTGGAGCCGGAATAATGTCAGTATCAACAAAACCAGACAGACCCACTGCGGGGAAAGTGGTGTCGCGCCGAACGATGTCACGCAAGGATGCGTTCTTGTTACGTATGCTTGTGTTCGTTCCTTTGGCACTGCTGTTTAGACAACTTGGTTTACCACCATTAGTTGTTTTTGCTACAGCAGGCTTAGCAATTATCCCTCTAGCAGCATGGATTGCTAACTTTACAGAGGCGATCGCTAACAAAATTGGTTCATTTCTAGGTGGTCTACTCAACGTCACCTTTGGGAACGTCACCGAAATAGTCGTCTCAATCGTTGCCCTGCAAGCGGGTATGGTTGAGGTGGTCAAAGCGAGTTTAATTGGCTCAATTATTGCTAACCTTTTATTAGGTCTAGGATTCGCATTTATCTTAGACGGCTTGAGCTTCAAAAGACTAGATTTTCAGCACAACATCAAACGAACGACTGTAGCGCGGATCAATTCTGGTTCGCTCAATCTGGCAGTTGTATTTATTTTGATGCCCGTAGCGCTCAAATTTACGACAAGTTCTAGCCATCAACTCGCCAATGCCAATCATTTTTCTTTTGTAGCATCCATACTGTTACTAGGCTTCTACGCCATGATGCTATTTTTCTCGATGAAGACTCATAGATTTATGTATGAGTTGGAGGAAGATGCCGAACCTGAGAGCTATGGTAGCGAAGCTACAGGACAAAAGTACGATCTGTGGATACATGTTGGTTTGCTCTTAGGTTTTACGGTTGCGCTGTTATTTGTCTCTGAAGTACTAGTTGATAGTTTGCAAGAAGCTGTCTCTAGTCTCGGTTTGACTAGTTTATTTACAGGTGTCATGCTACTGCCGATTTTCGGTTCAGCAGTAGAAATTATTACCTGTGGTATGTGTGCCGCGAAGCAAAAAATCGATCTGTCTATTTCCATCGCCCTCGGTTCTAGCTTGCAGATCGCCATGTTTGTAGCTCCAGCGTTAGTTCTAGCGGGACAAGCAATGGGGCAACCGATGAATCTAGCCTTTGATACATTTGCAGTTTTAGCAGTTGGTGTAGCTGTACTGATGACAAACTCAGTCAGTACGGATGGTAAGTCTAATTGGCTAGAGGGCGTGTTGTTGCTGATGACCTACACAATGCTATTAACAGCTTTTTACTTGCATGACTGAATCAGGATTCGGTTATCAGTGACTGGTGATTAGTGACTAGACCAATAACTAATGAATCTAGCCACCAGCCACCAGCCACCAGCCACTCACTACTCACTCTCAAGAGGTAATCATGATCGAGCATCCAGACTTTTTTAACGTGCGTAAGACCGCGATCGCCCTTGCAGTTGGTCCCTTGGCTTTTCTGCTATTACTGATTGGAATTGATTTTTCCTCGCATCAGTGGCAAGTATGGCAAGCAGATCGCTCATGTATCAAAGTTGCAAGTTCTACTGGAGTCGTACAACCCAGTGGAAATCATTGTTCGCCTAACCAGGTGCAGTATACGAGTCAAAAATAACGAAATACACGCTCTGTAGGGGCGTACATCTGTGCGCCCCTACTTACCTAAATCGAAAACTATGAACCATCAGTAGAGACGCACAATTTTGCGTCTCTATTTCGTGTCTCTATTTCGTGTCTCTACTGTGCTGTCTTTCACGAAATCCCTCCCTGGGAAGCGGGAGGGAATAAAGACGATCGCGGTTTTAAGAATATGCTCTGTGGCTGCTCAGTAAAGCGATGAGCTGAGTTACAGCCTCTCGCATCCATTCAACTAGAGTAACGGCGATCGCCTCTCGCATCCATTCTGCGATCGCCGCGATCGCTAATTCCGCAATCCAGACCGCGATCGCTTCAACCAAAGTTTCAGTCACAAATGAGATTAACCAAGTCATAATCAGGGGTTAGGAGTTAGGGAATAGGGGTTAGCAGGAAATGGTAGGGGCGGGTTTTTTGAACATTCCTGTGAAAGAACAAACAATTCTGCGGTTAAACCCGCCCTTAAAGTGAGTTACAAACAAAAAATGAGCAATGACAAATGAGCAATGACCAATAACTAACTATGCTGCCGAGATCTTTGCCAACGGATGAATAGCTTCTCTAGCTCGATCCAAACAAATACCAAGGAACTGAAGCCGAAACAAATCAGCAGTTCTATGGGTGGTATGTAATGGGTGCTGAAGAAACTACGCAACGGTGGAACATAGATTAGCAGTAGTTGTAAAAGAGTGGTCAAGACGACTGAAATCAGAATATAGGGATTAGAGAACGGATCGACTTGAATCGCTAAGCGGGTGTTAGAACGAATCGCGATCGCGTGTCCCATTTGCGCTAGACAGAGGGTGGTAAATACCATTGTTTTCCAGCGGTCTGCGCTCAATCCACCGCCTTGAACTGCCTGGGAATGGTGATAAGCCCAAACCATCAGTATAATCGTCACGATGGCGAGGATAATCCCGATCCGAATCATGTACGAACCCAGTCCTCGCGCAAAGATATTTTCTTTGGGATTTTTGGGGGGTTGTTGCATGACAATTGGTCTACCTGGTTCGACAGCCAGAGCTAGCGCCGGAATTCCATCTGTCACTAAATTCATCCAGAGAATTTGCAACGGTGAAAGCGGTACTCCTCCCAGACCTAATAGCGGTGCTGAAGCAATAGTTAAAACCTCTCCTAAGTTACTACCTAGAATGTATCTAATAAAGCGACGGATGTTGATGTAAACAACTCGTCCTTCTTCTGTCGCCGAGACGATTGTAGAAAAGTTGTCGTCTAGCAACACCATATCGCTAGCTTCTTTACTGACATCCGTACCTGTAATGCCCATTGCTACGCCAATATCTGCCTGTTTGAGGGCGGGAGCATCGTTGACTCCATCCCCTGTCATGGCAACAATTTGGTTTTTGTGTTGTAGCGCTTGGACGATCTGTAATTTATGCTCTGGCGAGACGCGGGCGTAGACGCTGACGCGATCGACGTGTGCCTCAAGTTCTGGCATACTCAATTTTTCCAGCTCTCGCCCTGTCAGTACTAAATCTCCTGGGTGAGCAATCCCTAGATCCTCAGCTACTGCTTGAGCAGTCAGTTGGTGATCGCCTGTAATCATCACAGGACGGATACCAGCAGTACGGCACTTAGCCACGGCTTCGCGAACTTCGGGACGGGGTGCATCCAACATTCCCACTAAGCCCAACCAAGTTAAATCGTTCTCTGAGGTTTCTTCCGAACCCTCTGGGGGAATACTTGCAATTGCTTTGTAGGCAAAGCCCAGAACTCGTAACCCCTTACTGGCATACTGGTTGTTCCGGTCGAGGATGTTTAGCCGGATCTCGTCAGTCAGCGGTTTGATGCGATCGCCCGTTTGAATATGAGTGCAACGCTCTAAAGTCAGTTCGGGCGAACCTTTGGTGAACATCAAATAAGGATGGGCGGTGAGCGGTGAGGGATGAGAGGCGAGGAAGTTCACTAAGTCCTCGTTTCTCACTTCACAGATCGTACTCATGCGCTTGCGTTCTGAGGAGAACGGAAACTCAGCAATTCGGGGAAACCAGCTCGATTGCTGGTCTTTTTCTAGCCCTGCTTTACCTGCTAAAGACAACAGCGCTCCTTCGGTCGGATCTCCAAGGATTGCCCACTCGCCTTTATCTCTTTGCAATATGGCATCGTTGCAAAGTACGCAAGCTAAGAGTAAGGCTTGCAGTTCCGGTTGGTCTGGCGCTGAGACGACTCTATCTTGGTGGCGAAACTCGCCAATGGGGTCGTATCCTTCGCCCGTGACTCGCAGAGAATTGCTAGCTGTTGCAACTGCCTGGACGACCATTTTATTTTGAGTCAGCGTCCCTGTTTTATCAGAGCAAATTGTGGTGACGCTACCAAGAGTTTCTACAGCTGGGAGTTTGCGGATCAGGGCGTTGCGCTTCACCATGCGTTGAGTTCCCAACGCCAGGGTAACGGTGATCACGGCAGGTAGCCCTTCGGGAACGACAGCAACCGCCATACTGAGCGAGACTTTCACGAGGTTCTCGAAATTACTCATGGTTGGCGTGTGGAGCATTCCTAATCCCACCACCAACAGTACTAGAATCATCGCCCCCGTGACTAAGGTATTGCCCAGTTGCGCCATCCGTTTTTGTAACGGTGTGGGTTCGGCTTCTACCGATTGCAGTGCTGTAGCAATTTTCCCTAGTTCAGTCTTCATTCCCGTCCCCGTGACGAGGACTGTTCCTCGCCCTTGGACGACCTCCGTACCTTCGTAAACCATATTGACGCGATCGCCTAATACGGTATCATCTGGTAGTTGGAGCGTGGCTTGTTTATTGACGGCGTGAGCCTCTCCTGTCAAGGCGGCTTCCCGAATTTGCAGATTTGCAACTTCTAAGAGGCGACCGTCAGCAGAAATTTTCACACCCGCTTCCAGTAACATTACGTCCCCTGGAACCAATTCTTTAGAATCGACTTCCACGGTTTTGCCGTCGCGCAGAACTCGCACTTTGGGCGAAGACAAGCCTTTTAAGGCAGCTAAAGCCTTTTCTGCGCGACTTTCTTGAATATATCCCAGCAACCCGTTCAGAACGACCACTACGCCAATCGCGATCGCGTCTTTAAACGGTATTTCTCCTGGTTGTTTCGTACCGAACACATCTAAAATTGCTGAAATGACAGCAACTGCTATCAACATCAGCAACATGATGTTTTTGAATTGGTCTAGGAGGATTTCCCAACCACTACGTCCTCCTGTTTCCTGTAATTCGTTGAAACCGTAGCGTTGTAATCTTTCTTCAACTTCAGCGGAAGTTAAGCCGGAGGTGCGATCGCTCTGGAGAACATCTGTGGCTCTCTCAGCTTCCAGAGTATGCCAAGCGTAAGACTCTCCGGCAGGCTTAGCCACTGCTAAGTCTGTGCCAGTGCTTGAAGACATTATTTTACTTCTCAAAAACTCAGGAATGCTCTTATAACCTATATCATTTAACTATATGCCTTGCATACCCTTAACATGGTTAAGTAGTGTGAACTTGGATGAACAAGAGTGAGTCGTGAAGGATTCTCATCTAATGACTCACTACGTTTCTTGGGTGCTTGGCTGCATCGCCATAGAAACAAACTTATCAATTTGATAGATTTGCAACTTTGCATTTGTGTGAAGTTGCAAATCTATCAACACGAGTTTGGAAACTAGAGAAAAACTGTGCTTACGGCTCCCCACTACTCATTGTAAAAAGTTACATTGATTACTATAAGTTAATGTAACGTTAGGTAAAACTGAACATTTAAACCTTTTATGTTTTATTCGTAATACTTTACGATGAAAGATAACCTTTAATGCTTAGGAGATGGTATTTTTATATGCAAACCATTGGTTTAATTTAATAGCTGGCTCAGGTACGCATAGACATTAAATTTGGCTAGATTTCAGCGCTTGGCAAAAATTATAATCTGATTGAGAAGAGCTGTGGGAAAAAAAGACGATCGGAACTACGTGCAAATCAGGGGTCATGTGCGAAAAGATGTAGCACGCCGCTTTAAGCAGTTTTGTTTAGATCGGGAAGTAGACTATAGTGAAGGACTAGAAACAATTCTTAGTGCCTTTTTTACGACGGATACGCAAGTAACTAGCAGCGATCTCGATCGCCAAAACAATTCAACTCACTTTCACTGTTACGAACAGCATTGATAATTATCATTTATCATTTGTGAAAGACCAATCTTGTTATTGGTCATTTGCCATGTGAGATAAACTAATGACAGTCTTATGAGTATTTTATGACTCTGTTGAGGGTTGGAATTACAAATTATTCTGTCTTTTGTTTCCTGTTCTTTTCAGAAAAAAGACCGCTAGCAGTTAGCACTTACTAAAAGCAAAACTTTGTAGAGCAAACATAAGAGGTGAAATGCTAAGAAGAGTAAAGATTGTTGCTATCATCTGCAATTTTGATGCACAGTAGTAACTATTACATGGTAGTGTAAAAACTACAAAACTGAAGATTACTAGACTGAAAACTATCAAGATATCACTCAAGTCAATATGCTCAAGCAAATCAAGAATGCAGCTTTAATTGCTGCGGGTACACTCTGCGCGGGTATAGGTGTCATTGGTGTTTTATTACCTTTGATTCCTGGTACTCCCTTCTTATTAGTAGCAGCAGCTTGTTTCGGCGCGATCGAACAGTAAATTGAGTCAGTTGTCAGTTGTCAGCGTAGAGACGTTACATGTAACATCTGTACGAAGTTATCAGTTATCTCTCATCCTATTTTTGTAGGGGAGGGTTGAACTAAGTTACTTATTTGCTGTGAAGCTTTCGCTCGATGCACTCTTGTAAATCCCTCATTTCGGAAGGGCGAATTTAACTAGAATACCTGCACTTAGCAATTTTTTGGTAGACTCGCCCCTACAATTCCCTATTAGCAACGGGATTGATTCAATGAGCAGAATAATTACATTTCTGGGCGATGGATCTAGAGAACGGACAACGCTAGCAATTGCTACTGCAAAATGGTTTGCCCGACAAGGTAAAAGAGTTTTATTGGCTACCTATATTAATCCCAGTACGGAGCTACTTTTAGAAACTTCTTTAAGTACGCATCCTCAAAGCGTTGAGAGTCATCTGCAAGTCGTACAGTTACAAACAACTGTACTGTTAGAACAGGCTTGGGATGAAGTCAAAAAACTTGTTTCTACCTATTTACCAGATTCTTTTTCCGAACAAATCTATCCTGCCGAATTGATTATACTACCTGGATTTGATAGTTTTTTAACTTTCAATGCCCTACGACAATACTATCAAAGTGGTAGCTATGATGTCATTATTTATAGCGATCGAGAAAATTTAGAGATACTGCGTATGCTAGGGATTCCTAGTGCTTTGGATTGGTATTTTCGGCGCTTTCACCAAATATTTGCAGATCTAGATATTAGCGAGATTGCTAATTCAATTGGTGGTCCATTGGCTGCGGCAATTCTTCACGCTAATATCGATCGCCAGAAAATGCAAGAAGGACTGGCTCAAATTCAGCATTGGATCGAGCAAGGAGTGGCAGTGGTTAACGATGGAGGTCAGTTAACAGCCTATCTCGTGACTAACGATACACCAGAAGCGATCGCCGATACTCGCTGGTGCTGGGGCAGCGCCCAACAAATTAACCTCACTGTCAGTGGTGTTTTAGCGTATCAAGATCGAGATTTGAGTAGAGAAGCTATACAGTCGGCTTTTACCCCATTAGCTGTCCATCATATCTCTACTTTGCAGGAGAGGAATTGGGAGGCAATTATTCAAGAATTGCCAGATTTTAACGCTACTATTTCCGTGACACCACCGCTCAAAATCGACCTCGTTCAGCGCCAAGTTCTCGTTTTTTTACCAGGATTTCATAAAAAACAAGTTAAGTTAACGCAGTCAGGTGCAGAAATAGTTATTGAAGCTGGCGACCAAAGGCGACAGATTGTTTTACCACCAGAGTTGAAAGGAAAATCTGTACAATCTGGTAAATTTGAGGAACCGTATTTAGTAATTTCTTTTTAAGCGCGATTCGTTGTGCTAGAAAATCCCCTGGCTGGGTGTTAGCAGATTGTCGGGATCGTAGCGGCGCTTGGCGCTGACTAGCCTACCCCATACTGGATAAAAGTGCTGTCTCCAATCGGCTTGAGAAAATGGAACGGCATCAATCGGGTAGCGATATCCACCAGTGTCGCGGTTGCGCTCGAAAAACGTGCGGTTATCAGCTAGCATTTTGGCGATCGCGCTAGCATCAGGTGGTGCAGTGCGTAGAATAGCAAACAGGAACACGACTGCCTCATCAGGAACTCGAAACAGCGGTAGCCTCAAGCGGTCTGTTGGCACGGGATACAGTAGCACTGGACCCTGACCCGTATCTGCTAAAGTCAAGTCAGATACGATCTCGCCGACAAAGCGATCGACTGCTGTTGCTGGGACGAATAAATCTAACCAAGGATGCGGATAAAACCATACTCCACTTTCCTTTAAAAAAGCTACAGTTGGAGCTAACCGATTCGCAAAATCAAAGTAAGACTTATCTTCAATCTGTTGAGTCCCCTGAGTGTAGCTTAACCCAGCAAGTAAACTGCTATTGTCTGGTTCATCTGGCGGTGTATAAAAGCTAGCTGCCTCCAACATATAACGCCATCCACCACTAGCATCGGGTACGACTTGACCTTCTACGTAGTCAAATCGTTTTTGGGCAATTAGCCAGCGCTGGTCGTGCGTCAAAGCAGCCAGATCGTTGTAAAACAAGAGAAATACACGGCTATTTTGGGCAGACGGAATCAGGCGAACTGTTGCCCTGACGATAATGCCACATTGACCCAACCCTGCCAGCACTGCTTCAAACAAATCGCGATTTTGGGAGCGAGAACAAGTTTCTAGGTTGCCCGCACCCGTGACGACTTGAAGGGATAGGACGTTATCCACCTGCACGCCATAACGATGACTCCTGCCACCGATCCCACCAACGGCTAAAGTGCCACCCACGGATAGCTCGATGTAATCTGTCAAGACGGGGGGTGTCAGTTGTCGCTCTAACGATGCCAGGAGCAGTTGGCTCCATAATACGCCTGCATCTACTTCTGCCCCCTCTGCATTCATAGTATGAATCGTATCGAGCGAACTCATATCAATAACTATCCCCGCCTCTATGAGCGGTTGACCGTAAGTGGAGTGCGCTTGACCGCGTGCAGCAACTTTCAGCTTGTGGCTGCGAGCAAACCGGACAATTCTCACGATGTCCTCAACCGAACCTGGTTTGAGTACAGCACTTGGATAACGACGCACCAGATGACCGAAATCATCAGCGGCAGCATTGCGGGTGGCAGAATCGGTGTAAAGTATACCGTCCAGGGGTGGCAGAGATTCAAACTCAGATGCAGCACTGGCGGATGTGACCCACGATCGCATGGCAGGATTGAACCCAATAATAATCGCACTGGCGATCGCACCTTGCAAAACTTGACGGCGTGAAGCATTCTTCATCCAGCATCCCCTGAACTAGCGTTTGACAGACCGAAATTCTTTTGCTCAATTAGAACTTCTTCAAACTTAAATGATAGTATTTCTCATTGAAAGCAATAAAATTTGTGTCGGGCTAATGCATGATGAGTTCGAGCCGTTCAAAGCAGTTATTTGACAGTAGTAGATGGGGCAACAGGCGTTAAGCTGGCAACAAAAGTAGAATCGGCAGGTTGAACTTCGATGACTCCTCGAAACATATTCATGCCACAGGTGAAAGTATAAGTCCCTGGTTTGTCCGGCGTAAACTCGATGGGTGTGACTTGGTTGAGGGGGAGATTCTGGGCGATATGAAAGTCAGGAAATCGGATTTCTTCGAGGCAACTGCTAGGATCTGTACGGTGGAAGTTGAGTCGGACTCTTTGACCTGCTTTTACCACAACTCGACTGGGTTCGTACCCACCATCAACAGCAATCTCGACTGCCTGAATTCCTTGACTCGTCTTGGCTTTGTGTGACTTAGGCTTGCTGAGCAAAAACCACCACAGTTCTAGTCCAATTAATCCCAAACCACTAACTGTAACGGCTCCTTTCAACCATAGCGGTTGTTCGATCCGGTGGAACTGACCCTTCTGCTCTATTTCGGAGCGTTGCATCCCTTCATGAGACATTTGTGCCACTGCTTGTCCCGAAGCAATGCCTAATGCCAATCCTATACTCGCAATACCACCTACGATCGCAGTTTTGCTTACCATTGAAAACCTCCTATACAACTGCTCCTGGCTCCTAACAAAAATCTAAATCCTGCTAATACCAATTGACTTTTTAACTACGGCAGAAAGATCCCCCCAACCCCCCTTTTCAAGGGGGGCTATAGAAAATCGTCTCTAACATAGCTTGAGTGAAATGGTATAACGTCCGCAAAGAATGTCACTTTCTTCAGCATCATGAATTTAGCGCCCAGTTTTCGGATGGAAGTTACGCAGACGCAGTGCATTTGTCACCACTGAAACAGAACTAAATGCCATTGCCGCACCTGCAATAATCGGACTGAGCAACCAACCAAAGAAAGGAAAGAGAATACCTGCGGCGATTGGAATGCCAGCCACGTTGTAGATGAAAGCAAAAAACAGATTTTGTCTGATATTACGAATCGTGGCACGCGAGAGTTGAATTGCCGTCACAATACCTTGTAAGTCGCCGGAAATCAACGTAATATCGCTAGCGGCGATCGCCACATCCGTTCCCGTACCAATAGCAATTCCCACATCCGCCTGCGCCAAGGCTGGTGCATCGTTAATCCCATCGCCAACCATTGCGACAATTTTGGGAGTCGTGAATCGTTTTTTGCTCCCCTGCTGCTCTAATTGCAGAGACTTAACAACCTCAGCCTTTCGATCGGGACGAACTTCTGCCATGACTCGGTTAATCCCGACTTCCCGCGCAATAACTTCCGCCGTGCGGCGGTTGTCACCAGTCAGCATTATTACCTCTAATCCCATCTGTTGCATAGTGCGTACAGCAGCAGCAGAAGATGGTTTGACGGCATCCGCAATTCCCATAATGGCTTGGACTGTGCCGTCTACAGCAATCCAAATGACTGTTTTACCGAGATACTCCAGTCGATCCCACTGTGGCTGTAATTGGCTAGTGTTAATTCCCAATTCTTGCATCCAGCGCTGCGTGCCAATTTGTACGAGGCGATCGCCTACGTATCCTTGCACGCCACTACCTGCAACCGCTGCAAATTCTCGTGCGTCAGTCAATTCTACTCCTTGAGAAGAGGCGTATTGCACCACCGCTTCAGCCAAAGGATGTTCTGAATTGCGTTC
Source organism: Chroococcidiopsis cubana SAG 39.79 (assembly GCF_003991895.1). Classification (NCBI taxonomy): domain Bacteria; kingdom Bacillati; phylum Cyanobacteriota; class Cyanophyceae; order Chroococcidiopsidales; family Chroococcidiopsidaceae; genus Chroococcidiopsis; species Chroococcidiopsis cubana. The sequence continues at coordinate 25,080 of NZ_RSCK01000038.1, read as the reverse complement.
GACAGCAGCAGCTAGGCGCAAGAGTTTTAGCTCGTTGCTATGTGCCGTACCGTTCACCGTGACAAAATCGGTGACAGTTGGCTTACCTTGCGTAATCGTACCCGTTTTGTCAAGCACGATCGCTTGCAGTTTGTGCGCTAGTTCCAGGCTTTCTGCACCTTTAATCAGAATGCCATTTTCCGCACCTTTACCTGTTCCTACCATAATTGAGGTTGGTGTAGCTAAACCCAAAGCGCAGGGGCAGGCGATAATCAACACTCCAACGGTGGTAATCAATGCCATCGTCAGGTTACCCATGATGTTAAACCAGATGACAAAGGTAGCGATCGCGATCGCGATGACCGCAGGTACAAACCATCCCGTCACTTGGTCTGCCAACCGTTGAATCGGTGCTTTAGAACCCTGAGCTTGCTGTACGAGCTTGACAATTTGCGCCAAAAATGTATCTTTACCAACTCGTGTCGCCCGAAATTTAAAGCTGCCAGTTTTATTGATCGTAGCCCCAATCGCTTCATCTCCAGGCTGCTTTTTCACAGGCAAGCTTTCACCCGTCACCATTGACTCATCAATCGTGGAGGAGCCATCAACGATTTCTCCATCCACGGGAATCTTTTCCCCAGGACGAACTAGGATGATATCCCCCACTATGACTTGGGCAATCGGAATATCTACCTCGCGATCGTTGCGAATGACACGCGCTGTTTTTGCCTGTAAGCCAATTAGTTTGCGAATTGCTTCTGAAGTTTGTCCCTTAGCGCGATTCTCTAGAAGTTTTCCCAGCAAGATTAAGGTAATGATGACAGCGGCGGCTTCGTAGTAAACGTCTGGGTTCAAACCCTGAGCGATAAACCACCCAGGAAAGAAGGTGGGAAACAGGGAATATAAGTAAGCCGCACCCGTACCGATCGCCACTAGAGTATCCATCGTGGCTGTATGGCGCTTGAAAGCTTTCCAGGCATTGACATAAAAGGATGCACCACACCAGAACTGCACTGGAGCCGTGAGGATCAGTTGCAGCCAGGGATTGTGCAGCCACATGGGGATGAAGGGGATAGATAACCCCGTCATAGCAGGCAACGACCCAATGACCAGCACTGCACTAATAATCCCGCTAATCCAAACCTTACGAGTCAAGTCGCGATTTTCTACCTGCCGCGTCCGACGTTCGGCATCGTCATCTGCTGCCAACACATCTTCTTGCATCGGCTGAGCGGAATATCCGGCTGCGTCAACCGCATTTTGCAGTGTCGCCACATCTGTTTTGTCAGGATCGTAAGTAACTGTAGCTTGTTCTGCACCAAAATTAACGCTGGCATGACTCACCCCAGGAACAGAGCGAATCGCGGCTTCAATGTTGTTAGCACAAGAGGCACAACTCATGCCTTTTAGTTTCAGCGTGATGTTATCCATATGGCGATTACTTTTTATTGGTAACCAATTGCTGCTTAAGCCGCAGGATAGCCTACAGCAGCGATCGCATTTTCAATTTCTGCCGCCGATCGCTGCGTCTCGATACTAACCATTTTTGTTTTCGGATCGGCTTCTACTTTTGCCGTTGCATCCACCTTCTTCACTGCTTGAGTTACAGTATCGACACAAGCAGCGCAAGCGAGTTTGGGAACTTTGAGCTGGATTAACATTTGCTCAACTCCATAACGTGACTAAATCTATTGTGAATTCTCTAGTTAACTAGAGAGTCAAGGGGAGAAAAATTTCGGCGTTGCATAATATGAGGTATGAATTGAGGTAAGTATCAACTCATATCAGTGTCTTTCTTTGGTGCGGCACTCACCGCCTTATGGTGAGCGGTGAGTGCCGCACCAAATGCGTAACTCCTGCCTTTCATCAGCTTTATTTTTGCCGATGGCGAATTAATAAATAGAGAAAATAAGGAGCGCCAACAGCCGCAGTCACCACTCCACAAGGCAGTTCGAGCGGTGCAAACAAAGTTCGTCCGAGCAAATCTGCCAAAATGACGATCGCTCCTCCTAACAATGCCGCAGTTGGAATTAACCCTTGATGGTTTGTCCCTACCAACTGTCTACCTAAATGAGGTGCGATTAAACCAACAAAGCCAATCGTGCCAGCAGTGGCGACTCCTGCACCCGCTAAGGCTACACCGACTAACACCAGCATTCCGCGCTGCCATTCCACGCGACTACCTAAACCTTTGGCAACATCATCTCCCAAGTTCAATGCATTCAAATGTCTGGAATTTGTCAACGCTAGCGGTACGAAAATAATTAACCAGGGTAAGAAAGAAAAGACTTGTTCCCAAGTTCGTCCGTAGACGCTGCCAGCCAACCAAACTAAAGCACTACTCACGTCATCAATTTGCCCGAAGGTAATCAGCAAACTAGTAAAAGCACCAGCGATCGCCGATAAACCAGCGCCGATTAAAATTAACAGAATCGGCGAACTACCGTTGTTCCAAGCCAGCGAGTAAATTAAAACAGCCATTAGTAAAGCACCGGCAAAAGCTGATAAGGGCAAGGTGTAAATGGGTGCTGCCGGAAATAGGACAATAACCGTCACGGCTGCCAGACTTGCCCCTGCATTGATGCCAATAATACTAGGGTCAGCCAAAGGATTGCGGGTCAAACTTTGAAAGATCGTGCCGGAAATGGCAAATGCTACACCTACCATCAAAGCAACCAGCGTGCGGGGTAGACGTAGGACGTTAATGACGAAATTATGGTCTGGGTTTCCCGTATCCAAACCCAACAGAGTTTTAACGATATCTAACGGCGCGATCGGATATTCACCCCGTCCTACATTTATCACCATCCCCACCAAGGCGATCGCCCCTAAACACAGTAGCACTGGTGGAACGCGGCGATCGAGTCGAAAGGAGAGCGACTGCGAGCGGATGACTAGCCAATCCAACTTCATTTTTTCACCTTTGACTTAGCCAAGTAGACAAAAAAGGGAGCGCCAACTACTGCTGTCATCACCCCTACAGGTAATTCTTGCGGCTTGAGTAAGACACGCGCTGCTACATCTGCAACCAAGAGTAAAGTTGCCCCTGCAACTGCTGCATAAAGTAAAATCCAACGGTAATCGGTGGGAATAAAAAATCTCACCATGTGAGGAACGACTAAGCCGATAAAGCCAATTGGTCCGGCTAGCGCCACCGAGCTTCCTGCCAGTAAAACCACGCCGATCGCCGTAACAATCTTGACCCAAGCAGTCTGTTGACCTAAGCCTTTTGCCACATCTTCACCCAGGCTCATTGTCGTAATTTGTCTACCCAAAGCAAATGCGACGATTAAACCCACTCCAAGAAAAGGTAATACTTGCCATAGAATCTCAGTATCGCGTCCTGCCAGCGAACCAGCTAGCCAAAATCTAATTTCTTCTAGGGTTTGTTGGCTGACAATTAAGATTGCCGTAGTCAGAGAAGAAATCAAAGCCGTCAGCGCCGCACCTGCTACAGTGAGATTCAGTGGCGTAGCTCCTCCCCGTCCTAGAGAACCGAGAAAGTAGACTAAAATTGCCGTGACTGCTGCACCTAGCATGGCAGCAAGAGTTAAAACGCTCAAGCTAGAACTGCCAAGCAGAAAAATTGTCGCCACTACAGCTAGTGCTGCTCCCGACTCAATCCCTAAAATTCCTGGATCTGCCAAAGGGTTGCGCGTCAAGCCTTGCATTAACGCTCCCGCTACTGCTAGGGAAGAACCGACAAGTAGAGCAATGAGCGATCGCGGTAATCTGACAGTCTGGACGATTAAATGATTGTAGGAGCCATCAAAGGCAGTAAAAGATGCCAAAATCTGAGCTAGAGGTATTTCTGCTGCGCCTAAACTGATGCTGTACAAAAAGCAAACGAGCAGGATTGCTAGCCCGACGATTAGACCAACTAAGGGCGATAGTTTGGGCTTGTTCGCTCCTTTAGGTGAGCTGGCGATCGCTTTTGACATTGTCAATTTTTGTCATTGGGAATGCGTAGTTTGACTTATCGAGCTAGAATTTGAACGCTAATTGCCAACTATTGACAATAATTGTACAGATAAATGACACAAAGAGCGTCAACTACTTCCAGGCTGCACCTGCCAAAGACTAGCATAAATGCCATTCCGTGCTAGTAAGTCTTTGTGATTCTTGCTCGATCGCCTTGATACATCACGTAAATGCAATGACTGTAACGAATCGTCGTGTTGTTTGAAACCTCTGTGATAGGTTAAAAGAGGAAATTTTAAGTTCGATCGTTTGTCGTGGCTGCCAAAGAGCGTTTTCATCAAGTTGTTAAGACGGCTCTTGTTAAGGATGGGTGGAATGTGACTCACGATCCGCTTCAGATTAAAGTAGGCAGTGTAGAGATGGAAATCGACTTAGGAGCAGAACGATTACTCGCAGCGGAGCGAGGAAGTGAAAAGATTGCGGTTGAAGTCAAAAGTTTTCTAGCTAGTGCATCGGCAATTTCAGAGTTTCATACAGCACTGGGGCAGTTTATTAACTATCGAGCAGCACTGCGTCGTGAAGATCCCGATCGCGTTCTCTATTTAGCCGTACCCGATTTTATCTATAACAGCTTCTTTCAACTTGATTTTCCAGTTTCAATGCTGCAAGAAAATCATGTGAAACTGATTGTTTACGATATTCAAATGGAGCAGCTCGTCCTATGGAAAAATTGACAGATAAATTAACGCATTATCAACAAATTGTGCAGCAACTACTAACGGGCTATGCCCAAAGTAAGCCTGCTTACGGCGAGCTTGAAGTTGAAACTATTTTTGATACCCAGAGAAATCATTATCAAATTGTGCATTTGGGTTGGCATCATAAGCGGTGGGTACATCATTGTGTAATGCATCTCGATATTCGGAATGAGAAAATCTGGATTCTCTACAACTCAACGGAGCATGATATTGCAGATGATTTAGTAAATTTAGGCGTGCCAAAGCAAGATATTGTGTTAGGTTTTTATCCCCCTTTTATGCGTGAAATGAGTGATTATGCAGTGGGTTAAAAGTAGAAGAATTAAAAGCGCGATCGCTTCTATTTGCAGACAAACAGAGTGCGATCGTCGGGCATAGTTTAAGGTGTGTTGACGAGGTACTTTTCTAGATCGTCGAGGATAGCATTAATTGCGTAAATATCTGAGCTATGCCAGTGTGTGCCGACAAGATAAACTTTATTTTTTTGAACGACTTCGAGTTGTGACCATAAAGGACTTTGTTTGAGCTTATCTAATGTTTTCTTATCGTCTTCTCTTTCCCAAGATGCAAAAAAAAGAACATCTCCATCAAGATCTGATATTTTTTCCTTGGATATATTTTCAATATAGAAGAAATCCCCTCTCTGCGAGCTGGGACGTTGCAGACCAATATCCTTCAATACTGACCCAGAGAAATGCTTTTTTCCATAAGACCAAATGCCATATTCTGAAGATGTATTGGCAATAGATACCACCATAGTTTTACGGCGATCGCCCAAAGCTTGCTTCAGTTTTTCCACCCGTTGCCAATATTTATCTATGAATTGCTGGCTCACTTCTTCTTTGCCCAAAACAGTAGCAAGTTCCTCTAAGCTCTCCTGCCAGGGGGGTGAAGGAAAGGGGGTATTGAGTACTACTGTAGGGGCAATATAAGACAACTGTTTGTAAATCCCTTTCAACTGGGAACCAGAAATGATTAAGTCTGGCTTAAGTCTCAAAATCTTTTCTACACTCGGGCTAGAATAATCGCCAACAGATTCTACTCGATTTACCTTACCTTGAAGATATTTTGGTATAGGAAAGCCCGTAACATAAGCCGATGCAATAGGACGGATACCTAACGCCCAAGTATTTTCAAAACTATTAAGAGTTACTACCTGTTGAGGATGGCGAGGAATGCAGCTGCTACCCATGATATGTTGCACGGTTCGGCAATTCTCAACAGGCTGTTTATCGCTAGCAATATTAGGATCGTGAACTATATTACAAGCCGAAACCAATGTTACCATCGAGATTCCCAAAAATACTAGATAGGCAAAGCGGCGTAAACAGATTTTCATGAATCTAGCGATCGCTCAAAACTGCCAAGAAACCGTTCCTTGGACGGTGAAAGGGTCGCCTCGAAAAACTCTATCTATAGAATAAGCACCTGAATAGTATTCCACATCAAAAAGATTGCGGAAGTTGAGTGCGGCACGGAATGCATCCCGTTCGTAGAAAATAGCAGCATCGGTGCGGAAGTAACTGGGTAGATCGAAGGAATTTTCTAGATCCCCAGGTCGCTCCCCAATATAGGAGAAGCCTAAACCAAACCCCAGACCTTGCAAACTCCCTGTTTGGATTTTGTATGATGTCCAGAGATTAAACATGTGTTCGGGCGCTAAATATAACCGATTACCAACGGGAATCTCAGTGTCTTCAGTGACTTTGGCATCAGTGTAGGCATAACCGCCAATAATGTTCCATCCAGGTAGAATTTCGCCCCTAACATCCAATTCAATGCCTTGACTGTTCTGCTCTCCAGTTTGAATCGAAAAGTCAGGATCTTCTGGATCTGTTGACGTGACATTAGAGCGGGTCAAATCGTAGAGGGCAAGGGTTGCCGAAAGTCGGTCGTTGACATCTGCTTTAATGCCCACCTCATACTGCTTGCCGCGCTCTGGCACAAATGGGTCGCCGCTAGCAGATACACCAATACTTGGCGAAAAAGAGCGAGTAAAACTGCCATAGAGCGAAATCGCTGGGATCGGTTGATAGACAATCCCCACACGCGGACTAAATGCTGTATCTGATTGCGTTGTTTCCTCGTCTGCAAGTCGATCTAGGGCGCGTTCCTCAAAGAAATCGACCCGTCCGCCTAGCAAAAGTTTCAGATTTTCTGCCAGTGCAATTTGATCTTGGAGATAAATACCGAGCGTATCTCTAGTTGTCAAACTGTCAGTTTCAAGAATACCGGAACGAACAAAGGTTTGATCGAAAACTGGATTGAAGATATCCACCGGAGCGGCAGGACTATCTTGTTCAAAGGTAAGCTCGATTTCATTTCGACTCAAACTGAAGCCAAACAGGAGTTGATGGTCAATCGAACCAGTGCGGAACTCGCCAAGTAGGTCGGTACTGAGGTAGTAGAAATCATAAAACTGGCTACCAACACTAGCAGCTCGATTGAGCGTACGGTTATCTTCAGCTAGGCTTTCGCCAGAGAAACTAGGTGCGCCATCGCGATCGTCATCATCGTAGAATGTGTATCGGAATGCATTACGAAGCTTCCAGTTTTGATTAAATCGATGCTCCAAGCGATATCCAACTCTGCCATTGATGGTTAGGTTATCTGTTTGGGGTCCTGTGGGGTTAAAGCTACGGTCGATCTCCCCGTTGGGATTCGGTAGCACAGTCCCTACAGCTGGCACTCCATAGGGTTGCTGTCCGTTTCGTTCCATAGCGTTGACATCGCCCTCCACAATCAGGTCAGTATTTTGACCCAGGCTGAAGCTCAAAGTAGGAGCGACGAAAAACTCTTGAGATTCGTTAAAGTCAATGAAACTCTCACTATTCCGGTAGGAAGCGATGAAGCGGTAGAGAACCGTTTTGGAATCGTTGAGGGGTCCAGAGAAATCAATTATCCCTTGATAGTCGTCAAATCTGGCAGCACTTACACTCACTTCGTAAAACGGATCGCGCAACGGTTGCTTAGTAACAAAGTTAACAAGACCGCCGATAGAACCTTCTCCAGTTTCACCATATAAGACGGAGGCAGGTCCTTTCAATACCTCTAACCGTTCTATATTGGCAAAGCTACCATCACTACTTATTTGTGGGTCGGGGATGCCGTTGACAAGGAAGTTATTATAAGCGAAGCCTCGGATTGTAAAATAATTTCGAGTCCCCGCAGGACCAGTAATCGGAGCTACGCCACTGACGTTTTCTAATCCATCGGCGATGCTTCGCGCTTGCCGCTCTTGCAGCACTTGTTGCGGTACTATCTGAATTGATGCGGGAATATCGCGCAAGGGCGTGTCAGTTTTGGTTCCTATACTGGCATCGGGGATGCGATAGCCTTCCTGCTCTCCCGTTACCACAATTTCTATTTCCTCTCCCCCTGGCGCTGGCTTAGTTGGCTGTTGAGGCGTGGCTGGCGCTGGTGTTACTTGCTCTGGTTTGGTAGGGGGTTGTGGCTGCGCTGTTTCCCCCTGTGACAAGGGCAGTTGTGGCGGTTGGACTGTAGGAGGGACGACTGTAGGATTGACGGGTGCAGATAAATTGAATACCAAAGCGCGATTGCTCTGGACTATTCGCGTCGTAGGTACACCAGCTTTACCAATTACACTGACTCGAATCCCGCTAGCAGTTGGCTGGGTTACAGTCACGGTGGCAATTCCTGCTGCCGGATTGTCAGCACGAAACATCTTTCCCTCTGGTAGTGCTAGCTGGCTATTGGGAATATTGGCAACAAAGGTTTGACCGTAACTAGAAGTTAAGACTTGTAATGGTTCGCCACTTGTAGTCTCTAGAATCAACTCAATGCCGTTTTTGGTAGGATTTAAGCGAACTCCAGCGATCTGAGTTGGGAGTTGGGAGTCGTTGGCAGAAGGCGATTGGGCAAGCCATTCTGCAACAGTGGTAGCAGGGCGATGCCTTCGGCGGGCTTCGCCAACGCCTTGTTGAGAGTTGGTTGTTAGTCGAGGCTTTGCACTCCCCTCAATTTCCCCTGCGGCTTGCTCTCCTTGGTAAGCAGAAACTTGCGCCCAACTAGGCAAAGCTAACGCACCAACTAAACTTCCCGATACCAGGATCGATCCCAGTCGCATTAAATCCGCAAACCACCAAACGCGCATCTCAATTCCTCACACCTGAAAAAACGCCTTCTTGCCAACTTTTATCGATTGCAGTAAAAGGCAGTGTAGAGAAGTCGATCGCGCTGTGTCTACTCAAAACCGGAAATAGATCCCGAACCGGACATTTTTAGCTCAGTAATTTTGCCCAAATCATGACAATAAATCGCGACCTCAGCAAATCCTATTCTTGAGCCAATTTCTTGCCCATCGCGCATTGTTTGGGAGTCATGCCAAATTTGCGTTTGAAGGCAGCAGCAAAGTGTCCTTGGTTACTGTAGCCACTGCGATGAACTACCTCAGCAACGGTCAAGTTGCCACAGCGCAAAAGCTGTTCTGCCTGGATCAGCCGTTGCTCGGTTAGGTAGCCCCACACAGTTGTGCCAAATAATGCTTGAAAGCCTCGCCGGAGAGTACGATCGCTCACTCCTACTTGCTGCGCCAGTTCTGTCTGTGAGGGTGGTTGTTCTAGGCGCGATCGCAAAATTTCTGCTGCATAATAAATCCGAGCGATCGTGCTGGGCTTCAGCGATGTCTCTGGTGCAGACTGTCGATCGCACATAATACTACTAAGCTGTAGCGCCATCAACTCAAACACCTTGCCCTGTAAATAGAGCCGCTTGGTTGCCCCCCAAAACGGGCAGTCAACGATCTGCTGCACTACTAATCGCATCGCCTCCGTAGTCTTGGGAGAAAACACCTGCTGCCAGTCGTCGCCGCGTACTAAAGGTTGCAGTTCTGCGGGTAGTTCTCCTGTTGGTGTGGCAAAAAACTGACTCAGTAAGTGTGACTGTATGTGAATATTAACTCCAACCTGGGGTTGGGACTGAGGCAAAAACACCTTCAGGCGGCGTTGAATACCGCTACCACCAACATAACTTTGCTTGGCATCGATTAATACGTGGTTTCCACTATCTTCCACTCCTGATAAAAGCACCTTAAACTGCACCAGATGCCTGTTCTCTGGTACCTTTATTGTCAGATCGCGATAGGTTTCGTGGAAAATACACAGTTCCAAACTAGGATACAGTTTTATGTCCCGACTGTAGCCACTGCCCACCAAGGTTGGTACGCTGTAGATTGTTTCCAGGCGATCTATGGAAGTTACTGGCGGACACTGCTGCTCGGCTTCCATACAAATTTTCTCTACCTCTTGTTCGGTCAGCTCAAGGCTCATAGGAGAATGGGAGATTGCAGTGCAGACTAACGAGAAATAATATCAATAATCTCTATTTGCTGCTGAGAAGTCAAGGAACTTGACAGCGTTATCAAATCCCAGACTGCACTCGCCAAAGACTAGCATAAATGCCATTAAGTGCTAGTAAGTCTTCGTGTTTACCCTGCTCGACAATTTCACCTCGATCCATCACGTAAATCCGATCGCTGTGACGAATTGTGGAAAGGCGGTGAGCGATCGCAATTGTGGTACGGTTTTGAGTAATCTTGGTCAGGGATTTTTGAATTGCGGCTTCAGTCTCGTTGTCTACCGCAGACGTTGCTTCATCTAAAATCAGTATGGGCGGGTCTTTGAGAATCGCACGGGCGATCGCAATTCGCTGTCTTTGTCCGCCAGAAAGCTTCTGTCCCCGTTCTCCCACAATCGTCTCGTACCCTTGCGGCAACTCCACAATAAACTCGTGTGCTTCGGCTAATTTGGCAGCATGGACGATCTCTTCGTCGTTAGCTGCTAAGTTACCATAGGCGATGTTTTGAGCTACCGTACCGTGAAATAAAAATACGTCCTGGCTTACCCAACCGATGCAACGTCGTAGTTCTTGTAGTTGTAATTCTCGAATATCGACTCCATCAATCCTAATGCGTCCGCTTTGAATTTCGTAAAAGCGCAACAAGAGTTTGACGAGCGTACTTTTCCCCGAACCCGTCGCACCGACAATACCGATATTTGCACCAGGGGGAATATGCAGCGATAAGTTTTTCAAGATCTTGTGGCGCTCTTTGTAGGCAAAGGCGATATTCTCTATCTGCACTTCACCGCGTACTACTGTTAATGGTAAGGTGCGATCGCCCCCCCCAATCGCGATCGGGGTATCTAACAATCCCATCACCCTACGGATCGAAGCCATTGCTCTTTGATACTCGTCCATAATTTGGCTTAAAGAGGCAAAGGGCCACAGTAATAGCTGTACGATGAATACCAAGAAACCGTAAGTTCCTACGGTTAGGCGATTGTTTGCTACAGCTACACCACCAAAAAATAGCGTAGCGATAAAACCCACCACAACCAAGAAGCGAATTAACGGATAAAAAGCAGCAGAAAGGGCAATTGCCTTACGGTTACTACGTCGATAAGCATCGCTTTCATCAAGGACACGGCTGCGCTCGTAGTCTTCGGTAGTAAAGCTTTTAATTGTCGCAATTCCTGAGAGATTGTTGGCTAAACGGCTGCTAATGAATCCCGCTTTTTCGCGCACGTCTGCATAGCGGGGAGCGAGTTGTTTTTGAAAAACAAATGAACCCCAAAAAATGAAAGGAATCGGCAGAATTGCGAAAGGAGCCACACTAGGAGCAATCAGAATAAACGAGCCACCCACAGCCAAAACAACGGTGAGAAATTGGAGAATTTCTGCTGCGCCAAAATTGAGAAATCTTTCTAATTGATTGATGTCATCGTTGACAATCGAGAGAAGTTCTCCGGTGGAGCGTTCTTCAAAATAGCTCAGTTCTAGTTCTTGTAAATGGCTGTAGGTATCGAGGCGTAATTCGTGTTGGATGGTTTGGGCAAGGTTGCGCCAGAGGCGATCGTACAGAAATTCAAAGAGTGATTCTAGGCTCCAAACTAATAGAGTTAATAGGGATAGTATTGCTAGTTGACCAATGATGTTGGTTATGCCAATTTGAGCAATCAGAGAATTCTCTTTTTCTACTACCACATCGACTGCAACACCGATTAGATAGGATGGCGCTAGGTCGCAGAGTTGGTTGAGAATTGTGCAGGTGACAGCAATCCAGATTTGAGGACGGTAGTTTTTGGCGTAGCCTAACAATCGTAGAAGTGGATGCTTTTTGGATCGCAAATTAGATGGCGATATATATAATTGCATAAACTCTATTAATGCTGCTGCACTTTCTTATGGTGAAAGATTGACAAACAGATATGTTGGTTTGTCTTGACTAGATACCGATACCACACAGCCTTGAGAGCAAGCCCATAAACATCCAACTGGCTGAATTTCAAATTCATCAGATGAGAATTCTTCACTGCATAAATCGTTGATTTTGTCAAGCAACATAACGCTATCAGCAGGCTGACCTTCTGGTAGTTCTTCAGAGCCACGGTGACAAGATTTGCAGACAAAGAGAACGTGTTTGGACATAGTTTAAAGTGTGTTAACAATGAATGTATAAAGGCGATCGATGACTCAGTTATTGTGACATTAATTGGATTGTTCAAGAAAACAGAGATTTTATGGATTTTCCGGCAGGTATTTAAACAAGTCATCCAAGATTTGATTCGCTCCTAAAATCCCCCTGGTATCCCATCTTTCTAAAGGCACGAGATAAGCTCGATTGTTTTTGACTGCTTTGAGGCGACTAAAGATAGGATGTTGAAGAAAAAAGCTGAGTGGCTTTCGTTCCAGATTAATAATAAATAGGATGTCAGTGTTGTATTCATCGACGCTTTCAATGCTGAAGGACTTACCAGAAGGTGGCAGTTTATAGTGTAGCCCCAGATCGATTAGAACATCAGCAGTTGCATCATAGTTTTTTGCTGGTGTATAAACAAGACCATGAATATAATAAATTACGGAAACTTTGATTTGTGACAACCGATTTCCCAAGCGTTGCTTCAAGTCTTCAATTCGTTTCTGGTATCGATCTAAAATTTTCTCGGCTTTTGTTTCTTCGCCAAGAACTTTCGCAATGTAGCGCAGATTTTCCTTAAAGAAAGCTTCATTCGCTGGCACATCAAAATTTGGAGAAGGCACTACAACGGTAGGCGCGATCGCGGATAATAACGGATATGGATGGTACTTTGTTGCTAAAATCAAATCTGGTTTGAGCATAAAAACTTGCTCTAATGAAGGCTGATCTGACTTCCCAACATTTGTGGCTCCTGCAACATCATCAAGTGATACGCTACCAATAATTTCTTTTCCTCCCACGTTATCAGATGTGTAACCAATTGGTTTGATACCAAGAGCAATTAGGGGATCGAGGATTGTGTCAGGGTTTAAGGCAACAATCCGCTGTGGTTTGAGTGGGACGCAGGTTTCGCCAAATTCGTGCCCAATGACTCGGCAATTCCCCACTTGCAGCTGGTCATTTGTGACATGGATATTTGTTAAACGGGTATTTGTCACGCGGGTATTTCTAGCAGTGTTGCAAGCAGCAATGAGAGTTACTGCTATGAGTCCTAAAAGCAAAAAACAGATAAGACGGCGCAGAGATTTCATGAATGTAATAACTACTCAAAACTCCCATGAAACCGTTCCTTGCACGGTAAACGGCTCTCCTGGAAAAACACTCAGATCGTCATTAGCAGACTCAAAATAATCTACATCAAATAAATTATTAAAGTTCAGCGATGCCCTAAACTGTCCGCGATTGTAAAATATCGCCGCATCAGTGCGAAAATAGCTAGGTAACGTAAACGAATTATCTAAGTCACCCTGGCGATCGCCGACATAGAAAAATCCGATCCCAAAGCCCAATCCTTGCAAATTCCCAGATTGAATTTCATAGCTCGTCCATAAATTGAAGCTACTTTCTGCCACATTATTAATTCGATTACCAATTGCAAACGTTTCATCTTGTGTAATCTGTGCATCGGTATAGGCATAACCGCCAATAATGTTCCATCCTGGTAAAATTTCACCCGAAACAAATAGCTCGACACCTTGACTATTTTGCTCCCCTGTTTGAATTTCAAAGTCAGGATTATCTGGGTCAGCAGTAGTAACGTTAGTGCGAGTTAAGTCGTACAATGCAAGTGTGGCAGAAAGGCGATCGTTTATATCTGCTTTAACTCCAATTTCATATTGCGTACCGCGTCCTGGCTCAAATGGCTCGCCATCAACAGATCTACCAATAGTGGGGGAAAACGACCGAGTATAGCTGGCATAGAGCGAAATTGGCTCTATTGGCTGGTAGACTAGACCCAGACGCGGACTAAACGCATCTCCTGATTGAGATGTTTCGGTATCTTCGATCAGATCTTCGTCAGTTTGTTCAAAGGCATCAAATCGACTACCTAGCAGTAATTTAAAATTATCTGCCAAGGTTATTTGATCTTGAAGATAAATACCTATTAAATTGATTGATGTTTCATCATCATAAGGGCGGTTAATCACCTCAAGTCTTTGGGAACTGTAAACTGGGTTAAAAATGTCAATTGGCGTTCCTTGGAAAGTCCTCAAGGCAAAGCTGCTAGAATTATATTTTCTCAAATCGACACCAAATAGCAGCTGATGATCGATCGCGCCTGTGGAAAATTTACCAACAACGTTTGTGAAGAGATCGAAGATATATTCCTTGGAATCGCGATCGTCACCTTCACGCTGTAAAGTTCTGAAATCGGGTTCGAGGCTAGCAGGACGGACACCTCTAATTTTTTGATAAAGATAGGAATAGTAAAAAGCATTTCGCAACGACCAGTTTTCACTCAAGCGATGCTCTAGGTCGTACCCAACTCGGAAAACCTCTGGACTATATTCACTATCTTCGCTGGCAAAATTGCGATCGCGCTTAATTTCTCCGTTTGGGTTGGGTAATACAGTTCCTATGGCGGGAAGACCAGAGGGATAACTCTGATTTATCTTGCTATACTCTAAATCAAATTTTAGCTCGGTATTTTTGCCAAGTTCAAACTTTAAAGCACCTGCAACTGCTGAGGTTTCTAACTCGCTAAAATCGACAAAACTGTCGGCAGATTCATAAAAGGCATTTAGTCGATACAATGCTGTTTTGGAATCATTCAACGGACCAGTTAAATCGATCGCACCTCCGTAACGGTCATAGCTGCCAATAGTGGCTTCAACCGAATAATAAGGATCGCGCAGGGGTTGTTTGGTGACAATATTAATTGTTCCGCCAGAGCGCCCTCACCAAATAGAACTGAAGCAGGTCCTCTGAGAACTTCAACCCGTTCGATGTTCGAGAAAATTGCGTTTGTACCTGCTGGAAGTCTGACACTTAATCCGTTTCTAGTGACGTTTGGTCCAAAGTCGCCAACAGAAAATCCTCGAATCGTAAAACCAGCAAATCCAGGGATGTAATTAGGAGCGGTTTGAGTCGCACCAGGAACATTTTTGAATGCTTCATTTAAGGTGTTAACTTGTTGTTCCTCTAGCACCTGTTGCGGGACGATTTGAATTGATTGCGGAATATCTCGCAAAGGTGTATCGGTTCTCGTTCCCACGTTGGTATCGGGGACGAGATAGCCATCTTGCTCCCCCGTTACTACAATTTCCTGCTCGTCAGTTTGCGCCGTTGGTTTTCCTGGTTGGGTTTCACCCAGTGGTAGCGGAGTCTGAGCAGCAGATGTACCTGGTGTGAAGCTAAAAATTAACCCCTGATTTGGAGCGTCATATAATTGCACTTGTGGCAAAGCTGTTTCCCCCGTCACCGCGACTCGAATACTATTAGCGGTAGCTTGAGTCACAGCCACGCGAGTAATTCCGCTTGCAGGGTTATAGGCGCGAAATTCTCCTTGAGGAAGTGTTAATACAGCGTTGGGAATATTCGCAATATACGTATTGCCCAAAACCAGAGTTACAGGCTGAAGCACTTTACCCTGAGTAGTTTGTAGAATTATCTCTACACCTTTATCGGTGGGATTTGTCACAACTCCCGTAATTGATACAATGCTTCCCTTCCCTTCTTGGTTAGGCAGGACGGCAGGTGGGTTAGTTGGTGTTGGCGATTCCAACATTTGAGCGCTTGTCGTTGGAAGTCTAATTTCGTTTGGCTGTAAAATATTTTTGTCAACTTCTCGAATCTGCGCTCCCATTTCCTCGCCTTTTGCTGGAGTGCCGAGCAAAAGCGCGTAAGCGAAGCATCCCGTTAGGGTTATCGCACTTGTTAGCAGCAAACTTTGACACAATTTATCTACCTTCATCGCTCCACCTACATTCCCTCACACCGTTTGGTAGTTAGGAGTTACGCACTTGAGTTTCAGTCCTCGACGATCCCTCCTAGTTCCTCCCTTAAAAAGGGAGGAATAAAGCCCCCTGTTTAAGGGGGTTGGGGGGATCGACTGCGTAACTCCTGATAGTATTAGGAAAATTTCCTAACTAAACTAGAAGTGTATGTATAATAGGCGATCGGTATTTCCAATTTGAACGCTAGAGGGATTGTTTTGAACGCTAGAGGGATTTTTGGCAATGCTGAAAGTATTGTTTGGGATTCAAGCCAAATTTTTTGCGGAAAGATGAGGCAAAGTAACTGCGGCTATCAAAACCTATTTTCAATGCTACTTCTTCAACATTCATGTCTCCTAATGCTAAAAGTTGCCTTGCTTGTTCCAGTCGATAGTCGTGTAAATATTTAAATGCTGATGTCCCAAAAACTTTCCGAAACCCCCGCTTCAATTTAAACTCGTTTAGTCCTACTTGCCTTGCTAAATCTATCAAGCAAGGTGGACTTTCTAAGTTTTTTAGTAAAATTTCTTTAGCTTGATAAATTCTGTCAATATCGCTCAAGTTCTTGGTAGGGAAGTGGCGATCGCCTATATCCTGTTCCTGACATTGCTGGAAATGAAATGCAATCAATTCCATCGCCTGGCTTTCCAAATACATTCGCTTCATTAAGCCTTGATAGGGACATTTGAGGATGTTAGATAACACCATCCACATTTGCTGTGTAATTTCCCGTTGTTGGTAGTAAGGTTGTACGCGATCGCCAATTACGGCTTGGCGCAAGTAAATTGGAATCTGTTCTAGCTCTTGTTCACCAAAACTTTGAAAAAAATGCTGCGGTTCGATTTTCAAATAAATTCGGGAAAATTTCTCTCCCGCTTTCCACCACTCAGTCTCTTTAAAATCGCAGTTACATTCTGAATAGTACTTCCCTACTGATTCATCAGTTTCATCAGTTAAGCTGTAACGCTCAATCCTCACCTTTCCTGAGAGAAAAAAGCTCAAGCCGAATTGAGAATCATCCCATCTATCTCTAGTCCATACAATATCTTCAGTTAACTCTACTTCATGTATTGAAAGAGTTAACCCACTGCGTAACTCTACTTGCCAATCGTAGGTATTACAGACATTTGGAATTTTTCCCCGATCGCTCGTTTCAAAATCCTTCGATCGATCGGAAGTTTTTTGCCATAATTCATTCCAGCTTGTATCTGTAAGAATTATTGTCATGATTTAATGAGAATCATTTCATCATCAAACAGTCGAGGTTGCAGCGATCGCCTTGACATTGAACGCTCTAGCTAGCTATATCCCTTTGGTTAAATGAGAAACACTCTTAATTGTGGCACAAAATTCACTGTAAGAAAAGTGACCAACAAGGGAGTAGGGAGCAGGGAGCAGTAAAGCGTTAAGACACTATGCCTGAATGCCCAGCTATAATCTGCCAAGTCCCATCCTGAGACTGCGACCAAACTCTAGTAAACCGAAAAACGCCATTTGTGGGCGTACCATTATAACTACCCGATAATTGCATCTTTACTGAAACGATCGCCACATCACCTGCTAACAAAATATGCTGCTCGGAAGCTGACAGCGAGTTGAGTTTGAGAGCGCCAGACTTATGACCTGCTAGATCTTCCTCTTTTCCTACCAAATGCCCCAGGTGATTTGTAAAAAGTAATTTAGGCGACAACAGTTCATCTAATGCTTTCACATCGGAGTGAAGCATTGCTAGCCTGAGCTTTTCTTCTGCCTCGACGATTTGATGCTCAATTTGATGACTCATAATTTTGTCACATAAACGAAGGTGGTTTTATCCGTGTTTACTCTCTTTGGTGTTTCATGTTACAACGAGTCGCCGCCGCTGCCGTCGTATTTTTCCCTCTGCTTCTAACTGCTGGAGAACTCTAGTCACCGTCACTCGGCTCGTACCTAGCGTCTGAGCCAACTGCTGATGGGTGAGTGGTAGCTCAAGCGTCTGCCCGTTATCGACATTACGACCAAATTTTTGACTCAACCACACGAGTAGCTGCCACAATTTTTGAGATATAGGATTGATATGAATGATGCTCAGTAGTTCTTCTGTTTGCTGCTGGTGGTGAACGATCGCATCTGTTAATTGCGCCCACTGATTGCGGTTCCAGCGACTGACTTCTACATTTGTCAGACAGTGGATTTCGTAGGGCTGCACTCGTGATAGTGCATGTCCAACAACATCTCCCGCTCCCCAGTAGCCCAAGCAAACCAACTCACCTTCCTGACTCCAAGTAATGCTGCGGGCAACCCCGGATTCAATTTGCCATAAAACTTCTTGATTTTCTGGTAAGCGATCGCGGCGTTGAAACTGTAATTTAGTTGGGGTCGCTGGAGATATCGTTACATCATCTCGGTTGCGATAAATAGGCTGGACGTAGCTCATCACTTTACACCAATAAACCACTAATGCGAGTTACTAGGAATAGCATTCATTTATTCTCAAACAAGGCAAGCAACTTAATTTGCTGACTACAGGCTAAATTCACAACAAAAGCTACTGCAAATTCAGTATTGCAAACCACGTTTGTTATTAAAAAAAACCTTTCTTAATAGAAAAGAATCTCAACTCCAGAACTTTTCTGAACTTTACTAGATTGACAAATGATGGCACTAACACTGAATTGACAAGATTTTAATTTGACCGGAGTATAGATGTGATAGCACCAGAAATCATACTTAACTCTCTCTGCTAACCTCAGTTAGCTTGAAAAGGAGATAAGGCAGCATGATGCAACAGTCTCAGTTAATAATCGGAAATCGCAACTTCAAGTGACATCGAAACTAAGGTTTCTTTTAAACTCATGATTTTTTTGGAGGATAAATGCAACAAAACTTTTCTAGTAATTCAGAAGAAAAAATTACTTTACCACAGATTCATACACTTGATAAAACCGAACTGAATTTCAGTCGTGCTTTTTTTCAAACCGCTCAAACTTTATATAGTTATCTACAAGATATTCAGCTTTTAAGTACCTCAATTTTTAACATATCTACCGAGCCTTACACTATAGCTATAGTCAGTTTATTTTCTAAAATGATTCAAAGCTATTACTCTTACGTTCTACTGGAAATACACCGCGAACGTGTCGGCAGTCAAGTTTTAATTGAACATTTGTATTCAGCCGCGATCGCGCTCGTATATTTATTAGAAAACTCGGAACGTGAGATTTTTGAAAAATATGTTTCTGAGTCTATTTACCAAGCTAATATTTTAGTCGAAAGAATAGAAACACAATTACAATCGGTTTCTCCTAATTTAGAGTTAGCACTGCTGTGTGAATGGTTGAAAACTTTTATGTCTAAATCCGAACTACTAGCAACTAACTGCCAGCTTCCCAACTTAACAGCAGATTTGTGGCACTTAGAAACATTTGATATGACTAATCAACGTGCAGCATCAATGGGATTAGATTTTCTCAGCAATCCAGCGCGGCAAATGGTACACAAGATTACACCAGGTAGCTGGCTAGACGTTCGGATCAATTACTTCAATGCTATTCGTAGTCGGCAATCAGAGCTAAAGAAAATTGATTTTCAACAGTTACGTGATGCCAGCCATTTATGCTTACACGCAACTAAAGTATTTTTAGAGGAAGTTGATTGTTGCGCTGATAACAAAGCTGAAGTGCAACGAAAACAGCAAAGTTTAAGTAGATTCTTTGAATGGTTTTATCAGGCTCACCAAGTATACAGTTGCCATAATGATGTTTCTCTAGAGCTAAATTAATATCGATCGTAGGCGTTAAATGTTTTAGAAATGTTGTTTTATTGCGATCGCAGACTCTCCTATTCTCCTCATAATTGCATCCACAAGGGTGTTGGCTCTTGTCTACCCAAATTGTTTGGTCACAATTTACTAAATTGCCATAGCCGAGGGTCAGTGCCATACAGTGCATCAGCGCACACCCACCTTGCTCCAACGCCTGCATCTATCGCTCGCCCCAGCATAATTCTGGAAAAATTAGATTTTACTGAGAAAAACATGATAAATTTCTAGCCAAAATCTCAGCTCTACTAACTGATACTTTTAAAGAGTTATCATTCATCATTTCGTCAATCGAGCAACAATGAACTTAAGCTGCTTAGAGCAATTTCGTATGATGAAATCGCTCAAGCATGACTTAACAATCCGTATTTAGTCATGAGTTCGCTCGGTCTTTCCACGAACGATATCGATTATTACTTATGCTACTCACTTGAGAACTAATTGCTATCTATTCAAGGAGAATTTATATGAGACTTGAAGGTAAAGTTGTCCTGGTAACGGGTAGCAGTCAAGGAATCGGACAGGGAATTGTGGTGCGACTTGCCCAAGAAGGAGCAGATGTTGTCATTAACTATCGCTCGCATCCAGAAGGAGCGGCAGAAACCTTAGCAAAAGTACAAGCTGCTGGTGGTAGATGCTTCATGGCTCAATGCCCCAGTTCCCAGGGATATACGATTCAAGCAGACTTAGGTAGCGTACATGAGATACGTCAATTGATTGGCGAAAGTATCGAGCATTTTGGCAAGCTAGATATTTTAGTCAATAATGCTGGAATTGAAAAACACGCTCCATTTTGGGAAGTTACGGAAGCCGATTACGATGCGGTAATGAATGTCAATTTGAAGGGAATCTTCTTTGCAACTCAAGCCTTTGTGCAACACCTAATCGAAACTAAAAGATCTGGAAAGATTATTAACATCAGTTCGGTGCATGAGGAACTGTCCTTTCCTAACTTTACAGTGTACTGTGCCAGTAAGGGTGGCATGAAAATGCTAACTCGCAACTTAGCAGTCGAACTAGGTTCTTTGGGCATCACAATTAATAACGTAGCACCTGGCGCAATAGAAACTCCAATCAATACCCAGCTCTTGCACAACCCCCAAAAGTTGGGTGCATTGTTGAAAAATATTCCCCTCGGTCGTTTGGGACAACCACAAGATGTTGCTTCTTTGGTTGCCTTTTTAGCATCCCCCGATGCTGACTACGTTACGGGTAGCACTTTCTTTGTCGATGGTGGCTTGCTTTGGAATTATCAAGAGCAGTAAGGAGAATCAATTCATGTCAGACTCACCTCTATTTATTCCCGTCATTCTCGGTACTCCCCGCCAAGGTCGTCAAAGCGAATACGTTGCTAAATTTATCGTCGAGCAACTTTCGGTAAGGGATGGTGTAGAGACTGAGTTAATTGATGTTCGAGCGATCGCAATCGCCACGAACGATGCTGGTGAATCGCTCAAAGACCCGCAGTTTTCAGCCTTGATGGAGCGAGCAGATGGATTAATTGTTGTCGCACCAGAATACAACCACGGCTATCCAGGCTTGCTCAAACACGTACTCGATACTTGTCTGAAAGAATACATTCACAAAGCTGTCGGGCTATGCGGCGTTTCTGCTGGACCGTTTGGCGGTACGCGAGTCATCCAGAATCTGCTGCCCGTGATGCGCGAGTTGGGACTGGTGACAATTTTCTACGACCTCAACTTTAGCAACGTCCAAACGCTATTTGATGAGTCTGGAAATTTAATGGACAAACCGACTTATACCCGCCGCCTAGAGCGGTTTATGCAAGAGCTAATTTGGATGTCAACCGTGCTGAGGTATGGACGCACGCAGGTGAGTTTGGATAAGCAGCAGGAAGAGGTTGCCACGATTCATCATGCAAATAAGCCCTGCCCTGAAATGGCTGCACGTATGGGTACTGATGCAATGGATAGCGTTCTCCAAATTAGCCAATCTTGTGAGACGAACGCAGTAGAAGCCAGTTTACTTGCTTAATTATTTTTTGACTTTTGACTTTTGACTAGCTAAATATGAATGCTCTCTACCGTCACTATCCCGAATATTTAATGGAAGCTGCGGGACTTGGGATCTTCATGGTTTCTGCTGTCGTTGTGACAGCCCTACTGGAGCATCCAGCTTCACCGCTGCGACAAACAATTGTCGACCCGTTATTACGCCGTTGCATTATTGGGATAGCAATGGGTTTAACCGCGATCGCGATCGTCTATTCCCCTTGGGGTAAGCAGTCTGGAGCGCACATCAATCCAGTCGTTACATTTACATTCTGGCGCTTGGGCAAGATTAAACGATGGGATGCATTCTTCTATATCGTGGCGCAATTTGTCGGCGGATTGTTGGGGCTGTGGTTAGTTGCAGTGGTATGGAGAGATGCGATCGCCGATCCAGCAGTCAATTATGTTGTCACTGTTCCTGGGGAAACTGGTGTAGGTGTTGCCTTCTGCGCCGAGCTAATAATTTCCTTTGGCATAATGCTGACGATTCTATTTGTATCGAATATCCCAAAACTAGCTCGATTTACTGGGCTATTTGCAGGCTTATTAGTTGCAACTTACATCACGGTAGAAGCACCATTATCAGGTATGAGCATGAATCCCGCCCGTACCCTTGCTTCGGCAATTGGGGCGCAGACTTGGACGGCAATTTGGATTTATTTCACTGCCCCAGTGTTAGGAATGCTGCTAGCAGCCGAACTTTACGTGCGCCTCAAAGGGCGTAAAGCAGTCCGCTGCGCCAAACTCCACCACCACAATCACAAACGCTGCATCTTTCGCTGTGGCTATCGGGGACAGTGACCAGTGACCAGTGACCAGTGACCAGTGACCAGTGACCAGTGACCAGTGACCAGTGACCAGTGACCAGTGACCAGTAACCAGTGACCAGTGACCAGTGACCAGTGACCAGTGACCAGTAACCAGTGACCAGTGACTACTAGGAGAGAATTGATGCTTGCAAGTCTTAGACAAATTCAAAATCCCGTCCTCAGAAGTGTTACGGGAGCAAGCGCGGCATTTGCGATCGCAACTATTGTTTCTGGTGCAGTCGTTGGTTTAGTAAATATTAGAGACAAAGCTAGATTGAGCGTGTATGCTTCATTACTGGGAACTGGTGGCGGCGTTTTGGTTGGTTTAGTTGCGGCTGGAAGGGTAAGCACACAAGCACCGATCGCTCAACCCACAACTGCTAGCACAACTTGGCAAGACTGGCGCAATTTTGTTGTCGTTCGCAAGGTAAAAGAGAGCGAGGAAATCACCTCGTTCTATCTCAAACCAGAGGATAACGGTGAAATTCCTAGCTTTCAACCAGGGCAGTTTTTAACCATCAAACTAGACATTCCTGGGCAAGCCAAACCAATTATTCGTACCTATTCGCTCTCAGATTATCCCGAACCTTGCGAATACTATCGCCTTTCAATTAAGCGGGAACCAGCTCCCCAAGGGTTAGATGTCCCACCAGGGATTGCGTCTAACTTCATGCACGATCGCATCCATGAGGGATCGATCGTTCCGGCTAAACCACCCAAAGGTAAATTTGTTCTCGCTCTCAACAAGTCTTTACCAGTCGTACTCATTAGCAATGGTGTGGGAATTACTCCCATGCTCAGTATGGTAAAAGCTTGTGGTCGTCTCAATCCCAACCGACCAATTTGGTTTTTGCATGGGGCGCGAGATGGTCGATTTCATGCATTTCGAGATGAAGTATTGGCGATCGCGCCGCAGAATCTTAACCTACACGTACACTTTTGCTACAGCCGTCCGCGAGTAGAAGATGAAGGACATTATCACGGTATCGGTTATGTAGATGCAGCTCTGGTTAAAAGCTTAGTAAGGCAAGAAGCTGAGTATTTTCTCTGTGGTTCTCCAGCTTTTATGGAGTCTCTGATGGCAGGACTTCAGGAATCGGGAGTAGCTAGTAGTTCCATCTTGTTTGAATCTTTCGGTAAACCGATGAAAGCCAGTCCGAGAAACAACTTCCTACTGCAAGTGGGGATGAGGAAGTTGCAGCAGCAGAAATTGTTTTTGCTAAATCGGGCAAAACCTTAACTTGGCACGAGACTGAAGGAACGATTCTGGAGTTTGCCGAAGCTAACGATCTCGATCCTGCCTATAGTTGTCGTGCGGGTATCTGCGGTACTTGTCAGTGCAAAATCCAAGCAGGCGAAGTGACTTATCAGGAAGCACCAACCGCAGAAATTGATGAGGGTGCGGTACTGATCTGCATTTCCAAACCTAAAACGGCAAGAGTTGTCCTCGATCTTTGATAAGTAGCACTACAGTTATGACTAAGCAACTAACTCAAATCGCCAGAATATTGTTCGCAGTTGGTGCATTTGTCGCGATTGTTACTACTCACACTCAAGTATATCCACAGCCAAGCGCTCGGCTAGCTTCGACATCTGTAACTCAGCCAGCTCAGTCAGCTATCACTGCTGTAGAATCGGTAGGAATGACAGTTGCAGACATGGATCGTTCCATTGATTTTTATTCTCAAGTCCTTTCCTTCCAAAAAGTCTCTGATGTAGAAGTTTTGGGAACTCAATACGAACAATTGCAAGGAGTGTTTGGCGTGCGGATGCGCGTGGTAAGAATGCAGCTAGGTAGCGAATTTATCGAGCTAACTGAGTATCTCACCCCCAAGGGCAAACCATTTCCAGTTGATTCGCGCAGTCACGATCGCTGGTTTCAACATATTGCGATCGCTGTTAGCGATATGGATAAAGCTTACCAACACTTACGCAAGTTTAAAGTACAATACGCCTCCACTGCCCCGCAACGCATCCCCGACTGGAACAAAGCAGCAGCAGGAATTCGTGCCTTCTATTTTCGCGATCCAGATGGTCATTACCTAGAAGCTATTTATTTTCCCCCAGGTAAAGGCGATCCAAAATGGCAACAGCCGACAAACCAACTATTTTTAGGCATTGACCACACCGCGATCGTTGTTTCTAACACCGCAGCTAGCCTGAAATTCTATCGCGATCTCCTGGGTATGAGGCTAGCGGGAGAAAGTGAAAATTACGGGACAGAACAAGAGCATCTCAACAACGTATTTGGGGCAAGGTTGCATATTAGTAATTTGCGATCGCGCCTTGCTTCCCCTGGAATTGAGTTTCTCGAATACCTCACCCCCAGAGATGGGCGACCTTTCCCAACTGATGCTCGTCCTAACGATTTATTGCATTGGCAAACTACACTAGTCGTGAAAGATGCAGCAGCAACAGCCCAAAAGTTGCAACGACATCAAGCTACGTTTATTTCTCCTAGTGTCGTAGTCATTCCTGGGCAGAAGTTAGGCTTTAAAAAAGGGTTTTTAGTCGAATGGCACTAAGAAAAGCTGAAATACTTGTGATTTAAGCAGTTTGTAATTGTTCGTGTAATTCGTGCCTTGATTTCG
>NZ_RSCK01000037.1:45898-60998 GCF_003991895.1 Chroococcidiopsis cubana SAG 39.79 | reverse complement strand
CGCAATCCCCTCTTGCCCAAATGGGATATTCTTATCCGACCTGCCTCATAGGTATTTTGTTTCTTGGAGATCGCCTTAAGGCATCACCGTGCCAAAAAAGGTTTTTTGTACGCTAAGAAATTTTTAAGTGCCTGAAACGACGATTTTTCGTTCAAACTAGATCGAAACTAGCAGCCTAACCATAGATCTTTCATGAATTTTATGGGAAAAAGGACTTCTTGAAAAGCTTGCCCCATCTTGGTTTCAGCCCTAGCGTACAATTTACCCGTTTTGCTGCGGGGATGCCTACTCTATTGATTAGTCTTCGGCCTTCTCATCCTCCTCTACCCGCCTTCGGATTGCTTCTACAATCCAATGACTCGTAGGAATGCCGGTTCCGGATGAATCAATCAGGCGCATCATGCGTTGATGCAGATCGCGTGGAACTCGAACAAGAACTGGTTCCAGATCCTTCTTCTGTCGCTTCTTTCGTTCTCGCAGTGGAGTTTTGAATTCATCCTGCTTTGCAGCTCCTTCTTTGAGCCACTGATCTTCTGTCTTAGGTACGCGCGGAATTGCCATAGAACGTATCGCTTAGAATCTTATAATAACGTATAGTAGCCTGAAGTAGCTTAGAGTATCTCTAAGATGCGATAAGCTACTCAGAGTTGCTTTTATAAAGGGCGTCATGGAGGGTGCGGATTTCAGCAGCCGCCTTGGGGTCTTCCTTCTCGATCTCCACCACCCCTTTGCCTGCTTTTGCAGCATTGCTGTATGCCTTTCGGTTACAAACTATGGCTGAGATGTATGTCAGGTCCTCCGCTTCCTTGAGATAAGCTGCCGCCTCCTCGTTATCCGAGCCTCGTACATCAGCACGGCTTAGGACGGTGAACGCGCGAAGCCGGGGGTTATAGACTTTGGCTTCGGCGACAAGGCTCTGAACTCGTCCAAGGGTCCATGCATCGAACGTGCGTGGTTGAAAGGGGAAAAGGGCGATGTCGGATGCGAGGATTGCCCCACGCTGACTTGTATTGTCCCAGCCTCCGACGTCGATAATGACGTCTTCGAACTTCGAAGCCATTCGCGCGGCTTCCACTTTCATCTGCTCTCCTCCCGTAACCCGCACACAGGAGTAGCCTGCATCTCCATTCTTCTTTTCATTTCGGAGAGTGCTGAAGTAGAGGGAAGTCTTCTGCTCGTCTCCATCGATGAGAAGGACGTCCTTACCCAAGCCGCTTCGATACACGACAAGATTCGTAGCAATCGTCGTCTTTCCCGTTCCTCCCTTTACCCCGCCAACGGTCAGAATCATGGTTTCTCCAAGTAACTTAAAAATATCTTATAGCTTCTCTAAGATACTCTTAGTATCGGAAAATTACAATTAGTTACTAAAAGTTACTTTAAGAGTACTGTATTGTTGGTAAGGGGTTGGGTGCTCGAGGACACAAGAAGGCACCCGGTTGGCAAAGGGGGGGTGCCAACCGGGTGAATGCTGCCCGCCGTGCTCTTCGAGTTTCGCGACGGGCGCAGTATCCCCTGTGGCTTGCCACTTCCCTCGCCAAAGGGGGGGTCGAGGGGCAGCAAGCCACTTCTTTACCCGCTGACGCGGGGAGGTCACACGGAGGGTAAACCTCCTTGGCGGCTGTTACCGGTGGGCCGCGCACCTCACGTCATAAATGAGTACTTGAGTATATGAGTAAATGAGTTGAGCCTGTACTCGGCAGGGGAAAGATGGTCATGGGAGGGGGCGCAGATACCGGTTTGCAAAGGGGGTAGATGCAAACTGGTATGTAAGGTATGCTGCCCGCCGCGATCTTCGAGATAAACGACGGGCGCTGTGTCTCTGTGTCTTGCCACTCCGCCGCCGATGTCTTGTACTTAACCAGGCTGGGCGGTGCGCCTTGGTGCGTAATCCTTGAAATTCCCCTGCTTCGGGTCCAGTTTATGCTTACAAACTGGCCCTTCACCATCTCTTACCTCCAAGCGCCCTTTATGGATTCGAGCACACACGTGCGCGATGTGTATGTTGCTTACCCTGAAGTCGAGCACATCACTTAGACCTTGCTTGGTAAGTGTGGCTTTCCGTCGTGCAACAAGGAGGTATGCTTTGCCTAGCCGCACGTACTGCACATCATCATCGTCATGGCGATCCGTAAACGTTATTCTGAAGCGTTTGATCTGCTCCTTGTCGAAGTCCTCGGGATTAACGGCTTTTGGGATGGTGCCGCTCTTGGCGTAATAGTACCCGAGTCGCAAGAAGTCTGATGCGATGCGATTGACCAGTACTTGAAGGTTCGCCGCTTCGGCTCTGTACTTCATCCTTTCCTCGCACTCGTAATGAACCCCTAGAAGATTTATGGACGATTCTTAGGGAAGGGATAGCGAGTCTCGTTCTACCTTGATGAAGAGGGGGCAAGGAGAAGGGGAGGAGGGGACGGATGCCGGTTTGCAAAGGGGGGGGTAGATGCAAACCGGCATGTAAGGTGCTGCCCGCTGTGCTCTTCGAGTAAACGACGGGCGCTGTATCCCCTGTGGCTTGCCACTCCCCTCGCCAAAGGGGGGGGTGTCGAGGGGCAGCAAGCCACCCTTCTTTACCCGCTGACGCGGGGAGGTCACACGGAGGGTAAACCTCCTGGCGGCTGGTACCGGTGGGCCGCGCTCCCCACGTCATGTGATTAGGTAAATCCTGCAAGAAAATACTCAAATATCGATAGCTTGAACAGCTTCGTGGGACAGTAGAAAGAGTAGCGGGTTAATGGTAATACCATTAGAAAACTATGGTATGGCACCTAAGCGGAATCGGATCGTTCGCTCTTTCTCTCTTCGCGCGGATAACCAAGCGCTCTTTGCTCGAGCACGAGAACGGGTGAAGGCCCACGTTCCTGGGGCGAATGATAGCGAGCTCATTCGCCTCGGACTCGAACTCCTGGTTCTTTGCCCTGAAGCACTTGTCGGTCGTGTGGCAGGGCTGCTAGAGCGAGTTGAGAGCGGGAGGCCGCCAGTTCATACTCCTCCAGTTTCGGCATGGGAGGGGGAGAAGCTTTTAGAAGAGGACGAAGGGGAGAGGCGACGGCGACTCGCCCTCTTTGAGGAGCTCGAACGGCTTCGAGAGGGGCCGAGGGGAGCACCGGAGGTGGAGGCGCGGGTCGAGGCACTCTGTCGGTATTTCGGAATGGTGTATTCAGCAAACTAAGCACAAACGTGGTATCGAGACAAGAGAACGGCCAAAACGCTGAAGAAGAAAGCATTCTAACACCTACAACATCGAGATCACCGATTATCACTAAAGAGGGAATTATAGTGCGGACTCCGATTCATCCAGGTGAAGCCCTTGCTGACGAATTAATCGAGCGGAAGATAAGTGCAGCGGAGCTGGCTCGGATTCTTCACGTTCCCACCAACCGTATTGCGCAGATCCTTAACGGGAAGCGATCTATCACGGCAGATACAGCACTTCGTTTAGCTCGGTGGCAAAGCCGTCGCTTGCATTAGTTTATGTAGAGAGGTACACATATCCTAAATCGTTAGCTCCTCCTAAATCACCGGAAAAGTTAGTTACCCAATCGGCTGTGCCCTTATCAACTAGTACTGCTTGGGTTAAGCCGCCAACACTAATCTCTAAATCTGGAATAGATTCTTGACCGTAAAGGGAGTCAATAATAGTAAAATTAACGTTGTCCTTTGTTCCGTTTAGTACAATTGTTTCGCGATGATCGAAAAAATCGTTAATCACTGCCCAACCGGAGTAGTCGTCGTAAAAATTTCCAGCCCAGTTGCCGATAACGAAGGTATCGAAGCCGAGCCCTCCAGTGAGGAAATCCATATCGTCTCCGCCAGAATTTACGTCTGAACCCACGATTATATCAGACCAATTTCCTCCTAAAAGTGTGTCATCTCCATCGTATCCATCGATGAAGTTGTCTGTATAGTTAGAACCACTGATGGTGTTTGATTCGTTTGAGCCAGGAAGGTACTGATCGTATTCGAGCGTAAGTGGAGGATCGCCAGAGAATGTGTATTCAGCCATTGTAAACCTCTCATGCTAAGTAGTACTTAACTAAAAAGTATAAGGAAATACACAAACGAGTAGGTTAAGTAGCAATAAAAATTCACTAGAGGTCATCCTATAATCTCGAATTATGGGGAGAAGAAGAGTATTAAAGCGCACTCAGTGAAGTCGCAACCGAACTTTACGGGTAAATCGGCAGAAATAGACGG
The DNA here is from genome assembly GCF_003991895.1 of Chroococcidiopsis cubana SAG 39.79. NCBI lineage: Bacteria > Bacillati > Cyanobacteriota > Cyanophyceae > Chroococcidiopsidales > Chroococcidiopsidaceae > Chroococcidiopsis > Chroococcidiopsis cubana. The sequence goes on along the minus strand of NZ_RSCK01000037.1, from coordinate 56,801 downwards.
AAAAGCTCACAGATTACCTAGCATAGTTCTCAATATGGCAGATACAATGAGCTGCTTTCATTCGGTCGCGCATGAAGATAGCGGCTTGTGGTCGCAACGGATGCATGTCCCAAGGTACTCTGCACGAGATGAATCGGCGCTCCCCGATCGAGCGAATGGGTAGCGTGAGCATGGCGCAGCCAGTGGGGTGACACCTTGCCTTCAATACCTGCTCGCTCTCCCGCCCGTGCTACAATCCGATGTACTTGAGAGCGGTGAAGACCTTGCCCCTTGTCGTCACTTTCCCTGGAACGAAACACCGGATCGTCACTCTTGGCAACATCCTTGATTTGAGAGATTTCTTCCCAGATCGGAGCAGGGAGGAGCACCGTCCTAGTTCTCCCGCCTTTCCCGAATACCGTCACCTGCCCTGCCGTCCCTCGCGGTGTCAAATCCTTCCAGGTAAGCGCACATAGTTCACTCACCCGCAATCCTGCTGAATATAAAAGCTGCAAGATTGCCCGATTACGTGGCTCTGTTTCCAGCGCAATCATCGCCTGGACTTGTTCTTCTGATAGAATCCGCTCATTTAAGGTATCTTTCGCCTTCGGGTGCGTTATCGGAAGCCCCACATTAACAGGTAGAATCCCAAACCTATAGCTAAAGGCAAGGAGTGACTTTACCGCTGCCATTGCTGTTCGTTGGCTGTTGGGAAACCATGCCGTTTAATGTCAATTGTCAGCCTTGAAGATCGGCAAGTGTTACGAGATGAAGCGGTTTATTGGCATATCGAAGAAAACTTCGGACATGCCGCCTGTAGGAGTCTTGGGTATGGGGCGAGCGCCCATGCAACAACATCTCAACGAGGTGGCGGCTAATATTGGAGGGGGTTACATTGTCAGCGGCTTGGGATTCTGATAACAGCATCATGCCGCTATTTTACGGCATGATGACCACTGCATTCGGTCTTTTATGTTGCACTGCTTCCAGTAAACGGGTGGGGACGAGGTGAGCGACGTAATAGTATCAGGGGCAAGGGTAGCAAAGCTGCAACGAAATGTCATGCAATACCTGCAACCCTTGCCCCTAGTCGAGCACGTTAACCAATTAAGTTAGTAGTACGCTTGGTAGTTTCCCCGTAAACTTCTTTTACGGCTTCTTTAAGTTTTGCTTATAACCTTAAAATCCCAAGTACTTGTTCCGAAAATATAAATAGATTCAGCATATTTCTTATTCAATATGAAGAGATTAAGTAAGCAGTACATTTATCTATCTGTTCTAGCAACTACTGGTGTGATTTTTCTCGGCTTTCCTCTTAAAGTTAAAGCAGAATGGTACGTTGTTGGTTACGATCGTTATGACTATGCGGTGTATATGAATGATGAATCTGTTGTTGCTAAGGGGGAGATTCGTCGTGCTGAAGTTAGGTTTGAAGATACTGGGCGGGCACTGTTTGTAATAAATTGTGAAACAAATAGTTATTACATTCAATCTAATACGGGACGACGCGAAGGTTACGCAGAGCCTGGGACAATTGCAGGGTTGCTAGCGGACGAAATGTGCTACAAATACCGCCGAAAGTGAAGTATCCCCGTTTTGTCTGTCCTTTTCAGCTTTGCTACTCGCAATAGCCTACTTAATTATTCGCCCCTGTGTTGTTATAGGCTTTGCTGTCTTATTTAAGATCTCATCTATACTAGAGTTTCGACTCGCGAGATAGCGTGAGAACCCTTTAGGATATCAGGGAAAAATCTTTCTGCGAGGGGTTGTTTTTGAAGGGGGAATAGAGTAGCTAGTATGCCCTTCTTTAGCGCAGGAAGATAGTCCGCAAACTACTCTCATAGAAAGCCCAATCCTTGGGGAGTAAATTGAGCCTTCGATTCGCTCAAAGTCTTCTGTGATCTTTCGGTTCGTCATCGATTGTCGCCTTGCAATGTATATCCTCTTTTCGCCCGTTTCTGAATTGCAGCCTGAAAGCACGAATCGGCCTCCTCGTAGGTTATGCAAAGGGTTTCCTTTGTGCCACCAAGGCGCGATCCGATTCTCCCCCATACCTTCATGACGATCCAGGTTCCGAAGAGATCCTGTCGTAGCTCTGCCCGATAGTATCTGTGCTCTCGCTTCCAGGCGAGAGAGCGCCATTGAGAGGGGGTGTACTGTATACTCATTGGGTTGGCTCCTTTCGATGCCTATAGAACGTGGCGCGTGAGATGCCCAAGGCATTACACACCTCCCGGACACTCTTTCCTTGGGGATCGGCGAGAAGCTCTGTAGCTGCGGCACGCTTTTTCTCTGTCATCTTGGTTGGCCGCCCACCGCGCTTCCCTCGAGCACGTGCAGCGGCAAGTCCTGCATGGGTTCGTTCTCGTATGATGTCCCGCTCGAACTCCGCGAGTGCCGCAAAGATGTGGAAGACGAGCTTCCCGCCTGAAGTTGTAGTGTCTATCTGCTCCTGGAGACTCCTAAAGCCTATGTCGCGAGCTGCAAGCCCCTGAACGAGCTCTATGAGGTCGGTGAGTGATCTTCCGAGCCGGTCGAGCTTCCAGACAACGAGCGTGTCTCCGGGCCGCAGAAAGGCCATGGCCTCCCGTAGTCCGGGCCTCTCCGTATTCTTCCCGCTCGCCTGGTCCGTGTAGATCCGGTCAGGGCTACACCCAGCAGCAACGAGCGCGTCCCGTTGCAGGTCCAGATTCTGATCCAGGGTCGAAACCCTGGCGTATCCTACGAGCATAGTGTCTCAAAACTTACTAAACGTCCTGCTTTTGAGACTACTACTTTCGAGACGAGTTTTGCAACACATTTCCACTGCCTTCCCGAGATGTCTCGAAAACGGTGGTTTTTGCGACTCTCGACCTCGCGAAGGACGGCAACGAAGAATCAAGAGGTTGCGATTTCTAAACTCATTCGCGAAATCAACACCCGAAAATTTCATGGAACAGATGAGTTTCAGGATTCTCATCTAGCCATCTCCCCCGAACTAACTGCGAAGGAGCGCAATACGGTTCGATTAATGCTCAAAAACCTCGAGCAAAAAGCTCAGGCTCTTGGTTTAGAACTCATCCCTATTTCCCACCCCACCGAATGTGTTTCTTGAAAGCGCCCTACTCGCGGCGCTGCCGAAGCGTTACTGATTTAGAGAAACTTGTATCATGGAAAGTGCCCTGACAGCTAAGACCGAATTCTCAATAGTGCTTTTCAACCTGCTTGAAAGCGTGGTTCTGGGCTTTTATGGTTACTACATTGGTGAAGTGACATCAGACACTATCCCGTTCGGAAGATGATCTCATAAGACCAGCCCAGGCCAGGGAGCACATCGTTAGTTGCTTCTAGAGTTGATGTTGGCTCTAGGCTCCTTTATTATGCCTGTAAATCTCCAAAACTGAAAGATTTCAAGCATTTTTGGTGTTTTTAGCATTTACAGGTGGAACAAAAAGTTTCTCAGAAGAGGGATAGGGGCTGCATTTGGTCGCCAGAAAGCTTGAGCAGGCGCTTGAGTGCAGATGGCTTTACCCGCTTAATAGCACTAGTCACATCCAACCAATCCCGTTTTCTGATACTTGCTTCTAGCCAGTCGGAGAGTTCAGCCGCGACTGGCAGCAAAAATACCTTGACTCGGTAAGCTTTACCCCGCTTGCGATATTTGTACGTGCCGAGCTGATTCGTGTCTACCTGGCCAACAACTCCAGCTTCCTCCCACGCTTCTTTAGCTGCCGAATCAGGAGCAGTCATCGTCTTAGGGATTCCCCCTTTGGGAATTACCCAATGTTGTCCCTTACGGCTTGAAACTAGCAAAACTTCAATTTTACCGTTCACGATACGATATGGAACTACTCCCGATTGCTTCTTCAGTTTTTTGGCTTTTCGACTCATGCGACTCTGGTTCCTTCTAGTTCAATCTGCACTCAATCCGCCAGTAGGTAGTATAGATATTCAACACGATATCAAACCGTACCCCTGCTCAGTTACCAAGACGGCAGGGTGCATAGGCGGTAAATCTTGTTGTCAAGTCAAGGTGTAGTAAAGTTTGAATGCGTAATCAGCTTGAAGGTTTTGCCGCCTCTTTTATTACCAGGTTAATCAGGAACGATCTACCACTCCAAAACCATTATCAAACAGGGAGTGCCAGCTCAAACCTGGCAGTGCGATCTCTTGCTAGTCGCAAATTAGCTTGGAGTAATTACCCTAGCAAGTCGAAATGCTTCATCCATATCTTATTGGGCTGCATCTGTGTCAATCCCAAGTTGTTCTTTGCTTTGTTTCAATTGCTTCCAAAGCGCCCTAATTTGAGCTATCGCCTCTTGCGGGGAGAGCTTGCCATTCGTTTCTAGACTCGCGATCTAACCAACTTTTTGTGCAAACTCCTGTAAATTTGCGTTAAACACAAGATTTTCTGGAGTGAATTTACTGTGATAGCTGCTTTAAGGATATAGAAATTCATCTTTGTTAGTCATGACTACCTTTTAAGAATTTCTCATTTGTTTTAAACCAATTTAGTGTGAAGCTGTAGAGAAAAGGGCTTCTAAAATGAAGTTGCATATTTGATAGTGCTTCAGCAAAATCTTAGTCGGCAAGTACTAGCCCCTCCTACCACTGATATAAGCAGCAGTCAGAGCGTGTTGTGGAGATTCAAAAATCTGGGTAGCTGAACCAAATTCAATTAATTGTCCAGCTTCATCAGCCACCCAAAACAAAGCGACATCATCAGCAATCCGTTTAGCTTGGGCTAAATTATGAGTCACAACCAGCAGTGTAAATCTACCACGCAGACTAGCAATCAAATCTTCTACCACTTCACTAGAGAGTGGGTCGAGGGCGCTGCAAGGTTCATCCATCAGCAGAACCTCTGGTTTGAGCGCTAGTGCTCTAGCTAGGCATAGACGTTGTTGTTGCCCGCCAGAGAGGGAGAAGGCGGGGGCTTTCAGCCTGTCCTTGACCTCATGCCACAGACCTACATCTCTCAAGGCATCTTCAATGCGGCAATCGATCTCGTCTCGGCGACTGACTCCGTGTTCTTGCAAAGGAAATTCGAGATTTCTCACAATTGAGAGCGGGAAAGGGTTGGGTTTTTGAAACAGCATTCCTACCCGACGACGTAATGAAATTGCATCCAATGCTTGCACGTCCGAGTCTCCTAATCGGATACGCCCTGATACCTTACAGTTTGGTGTTAGTTCGACTAAACGGTTGAGACAAGTCAGGAAGCTAGTTTTGCCACAACCTGAAGGGCCAATTAGTGCTGTGATGCTACCAGCTTGTATCTGGAGGGACACATCTTTAAAAGCAGGTTTACTGCCGTAATACAAGCTTAAATGCTCTGTTTGCATTGACGGGGGATGACCTGCAAGCGGTGTTGAGTTTAGCTTAGGAGCGATCAACTTGTTCATACTACAAAAATTTTGGATTGCCGCAAACGTTCTGCTAGCCACGATACTGCTGCATTAATTAGCACCAAAAAAACTATCAATACTAAAGCAGAGGCGTAAGCATGTGCCTCCCCTCCAGAAACATTCATTGCCAGGTCGTAAATGTGGACGGACAGAGATCGCCCCGAATCCAAGAGTGACTGAGGCATTCGGTCTACATAACCGCTAGTAAAAATTAAAGCGGCTGTCTCCGCTAGCGCGCGCCCCAAGCCTAACAGCAGTCCTACCACGACTCCAGGCATGGCAGCAGGCAGCAGTAGCTCCCTAAATACTGCTAGACGTGAAATTCCCAGTGCCGCTGCTGAGCTGCGATAGTCATTCGGTACGGCTCGAAACCCCGACTGCGTCGAGCAAATCAGAATCGGCAACACCATACATGCTAACGTCAATCCACCAGAGAGAATAGAAAAGCCCATTCCCAACATCTTACAAAAGAAAGCGTTGCCGAAAAGACCAAAGACAATCGAAGGTACGCCTGCTAGAACGTCTAAGCTCAAGCGCACTAACTGCCCGAATCGACTTGAGTTCGAGGTAAATTCAGCTAGTAGAATCGCAGTTCCCATTCCCAAAGGAATTGAGACTGCCATACAAACTCCGACGATTAAAGCTGTAGAAACTATAATTGTGGCAATCCCGCCGTCTCGACCGGCATTGCTCGGCGGCATCGTGAGAAACTCCCAAGATATCCCACTGATGCCATGCCAAAACACATCGCTCAACAGCCATAGCAGCGTGCCTGTCACCACAACTGCAACAGCCCAAACGAGCGCGCTTGCAAACAACTCTTGTGGCTGTAGTTTACTTAAACGCAAAAATAGACTTGTAGCTTGCCCGAACCAAGAAGTCGGCTGAATTTCATTCTTCTGACTTGGAGGTGCTGAATTTTTAGTCATAGATCTGCCCTCGGCTCAGCAGCTCGGCAGCTACGACTAAAGCCACGACCATCGCCATCAAAACCAAGCCGCTGACAAATAAGGCAGCGCGGTGATTGCCAACTGCATATGCCATCTCTAGAGCAATATTCGCTGTCAATGTCCGCACTGGCTCAAATACGCTCAAAGGAACCTGCACGACGTTACCGCAAACCATTAGCACTGCCATTGTTTCACCAATTGCCCGTCCCGTTCCCAAGATTACAGATGTTAACAAACCCGATCTCATTGCCGGTAAAACGACACCACTCACCGTTGCCCAGCGTCCCAGTCCCATTGCCGCACAGCCGCGCAGATACTCCGGTGGCACGCTGGCGAGGCTGCTATGAGCTACCAAGGTAATTGTCGGCAGAATCATTAACGTTAGAATTAAAATTCCGGTTAACAAACTTGCCCCAGGTGGTCGAATGCGTCCCACCAGCGGCACTAACACGACCAGACCCCAGAAGCCATAAACTACTGAGGGAATGCCTGCTAATAGCTCAATTAAACGCCGATACAAACTGGCGATCGCTACTGGGGCGTAATACTGACAAAAAACTGCGCTCAAAATGCCTAACGGCGTTGCCAGCAGAACTGCTCCTACCGTTACGAATAGCGTCCCCCACAACATCGGTAGCAGGTTAAATTCTTCGCTGCTGGGATGCCAAGAGGGATCGTTGAAAAACCGATTTAGCCCGACAGTTTGCAGGATCGGTAGAGTTTCCCAAAGCAGGAACAGCACGATCGACAGCACAATCGCTGCTACTAAAAGCGCCATTGCCCGTAATATCCACACTAAGATAATTTCACTGCGATATGGGGACAAAATATTGCTCCTGAATGATATCTTGCACGTCTTTGGAGCGGGAAAAATCAATAAAGTCTTTGGTCAACCCAGTCGGTGGTTTGTTCGTCACCAAGTTGAGCGGGCGAGAAATCGGAAAGGTATCGTTGCTGACGTTGGCGATGGAAGCAGCGACTCCTTCGACTGGCAGCAGTTTGATTGGGGTGTTATGGGTGGCAGCGTATTCACCAGAACCGATAGACACGTAGCCGATAGCGTTGGGATTTCCAGCCACTGTCTTGATGCCTTGCTCGTTATCACCAATTACTACATCGGCTTTAATCTCCTTCGTTTTCAGTTTGAAGTGATCGGCAAATAGTTCCAGGGTGGAGCGTCCCTCAGCTTTATTAACTACTGTAATCGGAGCATCTAGACCACCGACTTGTTTCCAATTGTTGATTTTGTTGGTGTAGATCTCGACAACTTGCTCATCTGTCAAACTTTTAACTGGATTACTGGTATTCACAATTACAGAGATACCATCCTTGGCAAGCGTGAATGCTTGTAAATCCTGTTCATTATCTTTGAGCGCTCGCGACACCATCCCAATATTTGCGACTCCTTGACGCGCATCCGCAATCCCACGTGAAGAACCACCGGTTTGCACGTCAATGCGTACCCCCAAATGCTGAGCTTCGTAACGTTTGGCGATCTCAGCCGCCAGCGGTGCTACAGTGCTCGAACCAGTTAAGACTAGTTTGCCCTGTAATGTATTAGCTGACTCGTTAGCAGCTGACGGCGGCTTTGAACAGGATGGCAGCAATACACTGATGGCTAACCCTATAGAAAGGGGTGCCAGAATTCCTAAGTTCTTCATCGGTTGTGAATCATTATGTTTTTACCAAAGATTTGTTAAACTCTCGGCTCGAAGGAGAGTCGGCAACATCCTAAGTCAATTGTCCTGCCACTACTAGTACTCCAGACAGTAGGCTCTAGCTGATACAGTACCGCCTTACCATCTCGCGTCGCCCTGACAAATCCCTCCTGACGCAAAACTTTTAGATGATGGGACAGTAAACTCTGCTCCAATCCCAGCACGGCATTTATCTCCCTAACATGCTTGGGTCCACTCCAAAGCAGTTCTAAAACTGCCAGACGTGTTGAATCAGCCAGAACCTTCAACTGATGGGAGCAAAAAGACACAGATGAAACCTTTCTCGCACTCATACATTGCACTACCAAAAAGTTCGAGCTACCCTCTCCCGCTTGACGGGATTCGGAAATCATATCAAATTATCTTCATATCAATAACCATTCATTAATCAAAGCTTAACCTTTTTTTAGGCTACGATCGGAATCTCGTAGTCTAACGCTCTTCCATCACTCTACTAAAGGAAAAATCTTATCTTAGTTATCTTAAATCGTGATTGCTTGCCCTGTATGACTTTCTAACAGTTGACAACACAAAGGAGCAACTTGGCATAAATCCTTTTAAAAAGTGGGAGTGACAATTTACTTTCACTAGAGTAATTAAACAGGGCTAACTAAAGAGGATGAAAACACCGCTTGCAGCAATTGCTTCTCGGAGGTTGCCTCCGAAAAAGCTGGCGCTCGCCTCTTTGATTGCCAGGTTAATAACTGATTAAAAAGTCAAACAAGATTTGCTGCTAATTAGGTGAAATCAATAGTTATTGTAGATGTAGGAGAAAATTTCTGGTGTTGAGCCGATTTTTGATGGATGATTCGCAACAGTTAAAGCAGTTAATCAGCGCCGACCTAGCCAGCTTAGGTAAGTATTACCGAGAAACGGCTAATTCCCAAGGAGCAGGGGTGCTGGTAATCAACTACTACCCAACAGGGTCAGTCGCACAGATGGAGGCGAGATTCCTCAAATCGAGTCAAATTCCGCGAATCTAGACAAATGGGACTGCCCAGCCTCCAAACCCTTTTTGAGCAGCACGATCGCGAAAAAGAAATGGTAATTGCCATCGTCACAGCCGAAACTAAAGGTGCGCTCGCTGTTGAATTACAACTCCACGGGATAGGAGACGAACCCCAAACGCCTCCAATTCGCAGTCGCGCTAGCGCATCGAAAGCCAAGAGCAAATCTGATGCCACGACAACAACACAGCGCCCAGCCAAGAACAAGCCCAGCGCAGCTGCAACACCCAAACCCAAAGCTACGCCAGAACAAACCAACCATCCATCTACCCAGCCAAGCCCCCAACTAGAAGCGACTCCACAACCAATAGCCCCAGACACCACCCCCCAATCTGCATCAATTGCTAAGACAACTGCCAAAACTTCAAAGCCCGCCACTCGTGATAAAACTGCGACTAGTCGAAAGACAAAACAGAAGCCGCAGCCTGAAGTCTCATCCCAACCATCCACTGCGGCGATCGCCCAACCAGAAGCGACTTCACAGCCGACAGTAGAGCCACAAAACACACCCAAATCTACCTCAGCAAAATCCACTTCCAAGACTTCAACCTCAGCCAACCAGCACAAAACTGCTCCCAAATCAACCACAAAACAAAAGTCGCAGCCCCAAGCATCGCCCCAAACACCCTCACCCATACCCGAAGAGCGCTCTAACGAACCAGAGCCAGAACCAACTGCCCAACCGACAGCCAAACGCAGATCTTCTGCCACTGCTTCTGCGAGACGTAAATCCCCTTCTGGTGGCGCAACTAGACGCAAAACAACATCACGGGGAGCCAGAGGGAAAAAGCAGAGTTAACTGTCAGGTTTGAAGCTAGAATAACAGCTAGAACGGGAGTAAGAGTTTTACGCTCTAGAGAGCATAAAGTTTTGGCTGCTCAGCAATCTGTGTACCAATTGCTTTTGAAAATTATCATAGGGTATGAACTACAAGAGTGGCAAATAGCTAAAGCGAAAATAGAATTAGATGAAGATTCCTCAAGCTCTTGACTATTACGTAGCTTGCTTCTTTGCACTTGGTGCGAGTATGACAAAGTCCACAATTATTTAGTCAACTCTCTTGTATCCTCGCTTTCCTCTTCGCTTTTGCAGCTTGTAGTAAGTTTCTAAAGCAGCTTGATAATCAGGGCAATCTAAGTCCTTTGACTTGCCGAATCCCCGATAGACAGCACTGCTCCAAGTCTTGGTAATCATCCACTCTCCAAACAGGTTTTGCCAAAGAGTTAAGGTGTAGAATCGCGTATTTCTTTGCCACTTCGATTGAAGCCATTTGTCAAGTTCGTAGGCAATTTCTACAGTCATCTCAACCACGTTTTTACCGCTCCTGGGCAAGACGTTATAGACATAATAAACTAAAGATTGGTAGAACTTGAGTGGGAAACATTACATATATAGCAATCCTAAATAGATTGTAGGAATAAGGAGAAACGGTATTGTCAACTTAACTGGAGGGAAGAGATAGAATACAGAACACGCCTTGATTTTTCTCGTTCTGTTCATGTACTCCCGTTACTGATTTCCACCAGAAATCATCAGTTACTGTGTCTGGCTCTACTACACCTTTCCCTTGAGCTACCGAGATATTGAGAAAATGATGCAGTATCGCGGGATTGAGGTGACGTATGAAACAATTCGGGAATGGTGCTTTAAAGTTTGGGCAGCAATACGCTAATCAATTGCGGCGCAAACGTCCCTATATTGCGGATAAATGGCATCTCGATGAAGTAGTGGTCACGATTAAGAAACAGCAATACTATTTGTGGCGGGCAGTGGATGCGGATGGTAACGTGCTGGATGTCTTGCTGCAACGACATCGAGACGCGAAGGCGGCAAAGCGTTTTTTCCGCAAACTACTCAAAAAA